>PFKD01000317.1 GCA_002784125.1 Flexibacter sp. CG_4_10_14_3_um_filter_32_15 | reverse complement strand
GCCAAATTAGTATTCCAGTTGAACAAATTAAAGATATTCCTGCGCTTTTAGGAGAAAAAGATGTTATCAAAGCGCTACAACTTTTACCGGGGGTTCAAGGTGGAACAGAAGGAAGTTCAGGACTTTATGTGCGAGGTGGAAATAATGACCAAAATTTGATTCTTTTAGATGAAGCTCCTGTTTATAATGCCTCTCATTTGTTTGGTTTCTTTTCTGTTTTTAATGGCGATGCAATCAAGCAAGTCGAACTCACAAAAGGTGGTTTTCCTGCTCGTTATGGTGGGCGTTTGTCGTCTGTTTTGGATATGCGTTTGAAAGAAGGAAACAAAAATAAAGTTTCTGGCGAAGGTGGAATTGGTCTTATTTCTTCAAGATTACTTTTGGAAGTTCCTGTTGTAAAAGATAAATCTTCTCTTATTATTTCTGGACGAAGAACTTACATTGATATTTTAACACGTCCTTTTATGCCACAAGAGTTTACGGTAGGTTATTATTTTTATGACTTGAATGCTAAATTTAATTATGATTTTAGTAGAAAAGATAAACTTTTTATTTCTGGTTATTTTGGTAGAGATAAATTCTATGCAAGAGATAATTATAGCTATAATAATCAAAATGAAAGTTTTGAATCTGGTATAAATTGGGGAAATGCAACGACAACAGTTCGTTGGAATCACTTATACAACAACAAATTATTTAGCAATCTGTCTCTTATTTTTAGTGATTATAAGTTTATGATTTTTAGTGAAGATAATTATAACGATGAAAATTATTACTTAAAATATACTTCAAATATTCGTGATTATGGTTTGAAATATGATTGGATATTCTATCCTTCTCCAAAACATACAGTACGTTTTGGAATGCAAAGTACGCTGCATCGTTTTACGCCAAGTGCATTTGTAATCAAAGAACCTAATTTTGAATATGATACTTCCAAAAATTCAAGGTATGACGTTATCGAATCGGCTATTTACGTAGAGGATGATTGGGAAATCAATAATAAATTCAAAATAAACGCAGGTTTGAGGGTAAGTGGTTTGATGGATATTAGTACCAAAAATCAGGATGAAGAAAACAAAAGTTATTATGGGTTTGAGCCACGACTGGCAGCAGCGTATCGCCTTACAAATACACTTGCTTTGAAAGGTTCGTATGCACTTATGAATCAATACATTCATCAACTTTCGAATACTGGAATCGGACTTCCAACCGATTTGTGGGTGCCTTCGACAGCAAGAGTACAACCTCAACAATCTCAACAAGTTGCAGTAGGAATAGCAAAAGATTTTAAACAAACAGGGCTTACTTTTTCGGTAGAATCGTATTACAAAATCTCTAAAGATGTAATTGGTTATAAAGAAGGTTCAAATTTTCTTCTCATAGATGACCCGTATAGTTCTGAATCTTTTGACTGGCAAGATGCGATTACTCGTGGACAAGGACGTGCGTATGGATTAGAATTTTTGTTGCAAAAAAAGAAAGGAAAGTTTACAGGGTGGGTAGGTTATACACGTGCCAAAACGGAGCAGCAATTTGATGATTTGAATAATTCTAATTGGTTTTCACCTCGTTTTGATATTCGTCATGATTTTTCTGTTACAGGAAGTTATAAACTCAATGATAAAATAAATCTGTCTGCCAACTGGGTTTTTCGTACTGGTGCGCCTGTTACGATGCCTACAAATTCGTTTAATCCTTTTACGCATGCTCCAAATATAGAAGGCGTAAATAATTTTAATTTTATTGGTTCGGTAGCTAATTATGGAGAAAAAAATAGCTTTAGAATGCAAAATTATCATCGTTTGGATATAGCTATTCAATTCAAAAAAGAGAAAAAATGGGGTGTCAGAACGTGGGAAATTGGAGCGTATAATGCGTACAGCCGTATGAATCCATTTTTTTATACACTTACAAATAGATATGAAAATGGACAAAATGTAGAAAAAGTACAGAAAGTTTCGCTCTTTCCTTTTATTCCTTCTATCACTTATAATTTCAAATTTTAAAAAAAATACTAAAATTATATTAAATCTAATTTCTAAAATCTTAATTCTAAATTTATTTTGAAAAATACAATCAAATTCATTTTCTTTATTTTAGGGAGTCTTTTTCTACTTCCAAGTTGTGGAAATTTTCTGGAAGATGTAGATGTAAAAGGCGACGACCAAATCGCAGTTGTAGGATATATTTCTCCTAATGATTCACTCGTTCAGATTGCACTTTTTAGAGCTATCGGAATTGGAAGTGGGAAAGATGAAAACAGTGTGGATTACATTCAAAATGCAATAGTTCGGATTTCAGATGGACAAAATAGCTATGTTATGAATTATGGAACAAATCCGTATGCCATTGAAGATTTGGGTACAAGTGTGGGAGGGAATCCAATAACAAGTATACGTTTTGACAAGCCTCAATTTACTTATCAAATAGAAAATGCTATTTTGAATATAAGCGAAGGGAAAACCTATTTTATAGAAATAGAAACGGACAAAGGTGAGAAATTGAGTGCAAATTGTACTGTTCCAGTTGGGAAAGTTTTTCCTACTGTTGTGCTTACAAAATTCAATGAACAAGAATATAGCTACAAAGCAGAATGGGAAGATGATTTGAGTACAACGAATTATTACAGGTTAGAAGCCTATCAAACTTCATTTACTGTAGGATACGATTCTAACACAGGAGAGCCAATTGCAATTTTTAAACAAACAGGAACAACTTATTTTTATGATAATTATTTCAAGACTCAAGAAGGAAGACAAACTATAAATTATAAACCAGAAGGGCGAGTTTATTTTTATGAATCTTCAATTCCTAATTTTCCCAATGTTCCCACTCCAAAGCCTTATGTTACGACGTATTTGATGAAAACAGATGAAAATTATTATCGTTATCACAAATCAGTAGAAAAGGCGTACAATAATGAGGGAAATCCATTTGGAGAGCCAATCATTATTCATTCAAATATCGAAAATGGAATTGGCTGTTTTGGTGCTTATATTTCTAGTGAAACGATTACAGAGCGAGAATAACTCTATGAACACAAGTTTAAGAGTTTATGCGTAGATTTTTATTTTTGACAAACTTTCAAAACTTTCAATTTTAATTGAAAGTTTTGTTTTTTTTCTTATATTTGTTTCAATTAGATTGTAAAACAGGAAAACAACGGAATCAAATTTTTATGAAAAACAGAAATATATTTTGGCTCGTGGCAGGAATTCTGAATTTATTTACAGCATTTCTACATACATTTGCAGGGCAAACAGAATTAATAAATCCTTTGCTTTCAAGTAATTTAGACAATCAAATTCAAACTGAATTACTTGGTGTTTGGCATATGGTAACGCTATTTTTATTTTTCACTTCTGCTGTATTTATCCATAATTATTCCAAGGCAAAAGCAGAATGTAAGGCAGTCATTCAATTTATTAGTTATGTTTATTTTTTATTCTCTATTTCTTTTATTTTGGTTAGCATAGTAAATCAGATACTTGCTCCTCAATTTATTTTGTTGTTGCCTATCGGTATTTTGGGATTGATTGGAGTCAAAAAATACAAATCCGTTTAATTTTTTATCAATCTTTACACTTTGAAAAATGGAAAACAAATGACTCTATAAAAAAATCATTCTAGCAGGAGGAACTGGTTTTGTAGGAAAATATCTTCAAAAAAAGTTCTTAGAATTAGGTTATCAAGTCATCGTAATCGCAAGAAATACACACATGAATTGGAAAAATCCAGATGAAATAACAAAAGCAGATTTTTGAACTAAATTTTTCATTGCATTTTATTTGAGTAGAAGAATTTGTTTTAAATTGATTCTGCCGAAAAGTACGCAAATAAAATGCAAGAGATTGAAAAAGGGAGGAAAGAAAGACTATTCTTATTTTGAAAACTGACTTTTGATTAAAACTCTTGAGGAAGTTCTGCCAAGCCATTAAAAATACGTTCTTTGAGTAGATTTATGATTCTTCTGTCTGTTCCTGTTCTGTTTTGAGCATAGAGGTTATATTCTTCCAAATCAAAATGTCCGATTATCATTCCTAATAACTGACTTTTAAATTTTATATCTTTCTGAAAAACAGTATCGATATATTCTCGCTGTTTGGTAGCCGAAAGTCTTGAATAGCTTCTTTTATCTTCTGTTTTGCTGCCTTTTCTAGTTTCTTTTTCTAAGATATAATCTTTAAAAATAGCAAGTAAAACCTTATTTTGAAGTTTCAAGATAGGGCGCAATGTAGCATTTTGAAAACGTTCTTCGCCACTCATTGTATCTACAAGAAGTGCATTAGGAATTTGTGGACGAATAGATTTTTTAGGAGTAAGATTTTGGTCAGCCAATTTTTTTTGAGGTTAATTGTAAGTGATAAGTTATAAATGAATAGGAGTAATGTTTTTACAAAAATCAAACAAGCATTTGAGCAAGTAAATAATCAGCTAGTAAAATCGCAATACAGCTTGTTGTTACAGCTTTTGTACTTGCTTCGCCTACTTCTAGTGCGCCACCTCGTGTATAATAGCCTTTGTAGGCAGAAATAGTAGTAACCAAAAAGGCAAAAACTACTGATTTGATAAGCATAAAAGTAACATTAAACTCAATAAAATCTAATCGGATTCCATATACATATTCTACTGCCGTTACTTGTCCTGTTAGTGTCGCAGCCAGATAACCACCTGTTACAGCTAGAAAAGCAGCCAAAATAACGAGCAAAGGATAAGTTACTAAGCCAGCCAAAATCTTAGGAAAAACAAGATAAGAAGTTGCATTGATTCCCATTACTTCAATGGCATCAATTTGTTCTGTAATACGCATCGTTCCTAATCCACCAGCTATATTCGAACCTACTTTTCCAGCAAAAACAATAGCTGTAATAGTTGGAGCAAGTTCCAAAATGGTCATATCACGAACGATTGTACCGATAAGCGACTTAGGAATAAGAGGACTAACAAGGTTATAAGCCGTCTGAACTGCCGTTACAGCACCAATAAATGTCGAAATAATTGTAACAATATAAACCGAACTAATACCAATTCGCATACATTCATCGATAATAAGACGAATGTAAACACGCCATGGCTCCATATCTGTAACCGTTCGGCTCAAAAAAATCATATACTTACCAATACTTTTCATGTAGGATAGTTAGTTGAAAAAATGTGTGCAAAAAACGCTTAACAAGCAGATGCTTACAAAATGATAAGCACAAGATAGAATCTTGCGCTAGAAATTAGGTGCAAATTTATAAAAAAATGCTTCATTTGAGAAACTAAGTAAAAATGGGCGCATCTCAAAATGTCGTTTTTAGTAGGTAAAAGGCAAGCCATTTCCCTACAACAATTAATAAAGTGACATCTTGAGATGCACCCACAAAAATTGATTTACAATTCCCCAAACAAAGCATAAAACGTTTTTAAATCAAAACAGTTCAGATATTCTACTAATAATTCTGATTTTACTTTTTTACCTTTTCATTTTTATCAATAATCTTATCAACGTTCCAACCAATATAAGGATTGTAACCATTTAGATTTTTCTTATACATTCCTTTTCCTTCTGGCTCGTATTGGCGTTTTTCTGGGTGATTTTTGCACTCATCGCTACACGCACCGTCCATTTTTTCTAAGCAAGGTTTGCAAATGGTTGTATGGCGGTTACATGTTGGATTGGCACAGTTTACCATATAATCGCTGCGTTCTTTACAGACATAACACGTACTTACCAAAGTCGGATTTACTTCATTGACATCAACAGCTACACGCTCATCAAAAACATAACATTTTCCTTCAAAATCTTCTCCTCCTACTTCTTTTCCGTATTTTATGATTCCTCCGTGAAGTTGATAAACGTCTTTAAAACCCTCTTTCAGAAGCAATGCAGATGCTTTTTCACATTTTATTCCACCTGTGCAGTAGGTCAAAACTTTTTTGTCTTTGTATTTTTCTAGTTCTTTTATTTTCTCTGGAAAATCTCTAAAATTCTCCATATCTAACGTAATAGCATTTTTGAAATGCCCCAAATTATGCTCATAATCCGAACGCACATCAAGAATTACGACATCTTCCATATCTTTAAGATTTTTGAATTCTTGTGAAGAAAGATGAGTTCCTGTTCCGTGATAGGGTTTTATGTGTGGAATACCTGCGTGAACAATTTCTTTTTTCAAACGAACATTTATTTTACTAAATGTATTTGTTTCTGACGCATCAATTTTGAAATCAATATCTTTAAAACGAACATCACTTTCTAAAGCGTCCATATATTTTTGACATGCTTCTGGAGTTCCACAGACTGTTCCGTTTAAGCCTTCATCGGCTACGATAATTCTTCCTAAAAGTCCTAATTTTATACAAAAAAGATGATGCTCTTCTTTGAATTTTTCTGGATTTTCTATTGGTGTAAAGCAGTAATACAAAAGGACACGATACGGAAAATGAGGATTTTCGACGTTATTGATTGCTAATTTTTTGTCTAGTTCTTTTTTGTTTTCTTGATTTGTTTTCATACCTGTTTCTTAGTTTCAGCTAAGTGGTAAAATAATTTTTGAGTTAAAATGCAAAGATACGAAAAAGTATAGAAATTTTATTTTGAAATAATTCTTACTCTTTACTTTTCAATATCTGCTCTGCTTCTTTGAAAAAAAGATAATGATGTATATCTGAAGGACGAATGTCAGATGTTGAATAAGAAATATCAAAGTCATATTGATTTTTCTGTTCTTTTATTTTTTTATTTAACAACTCAACTACTTCATTTAGATTTACTATTCCAACAGAAAGAGTATCTATATCAAAAGCATATTTTTCTTTATCAATATTCTGATTTAGATAGGCTTCTACATTTATCATACATACATAAATTTTTGTCTTCTATTTTATCCTCTAAAATATTTACAAGACGTATTTTGTGAGGTTTTTCATAAAAATCAAAAATATTGTCTTCCTCATAGTGGTAGAAAGGAATGATCTTATAAGCATAATCAAAATGGTTTTCCTTATATTCCTCTATTTCAAATTTGTCAAACATTATCAGTAAAACAGCAAATTTTTTCATGTTTATTCCTTACTAAAGATACTTTTTCCAGGTTTTCAATATCAATCGGTATTCCTGCTTTTCGTAAATTTATAAAAGAAAGTAGTAATGCGAATAAGGAGTTAAAATTCAGTTAGAATTATGAATGCAGCCGTTAATTTAGAAAAAATATGTA
>PFKD01000204.1 GCA_002784125.1 Flexibacter sp. CG_4_10_14_3_um_filter_32_15 | reverse complement strand
TTTGCAAAAAAATAATATTTCTAAACAACAAGTAAAAAACGTATTAGAACGATTTTCTGGAATGGGAAACTTTTCCTAAGTCTCCAATAATAAAAAATAAAATAATAAAGATTCCTTTTCTTTTTAGGCTAAGGATGCTCTTGCTCTGTTGATTTTTAGGGTTTCAAAAAGACAATTATTCCCTCGTATTGGTAGCTAATCAATACTTTAAAATTGCACTATATCAAATATAAACATATCACTATTAAAAGATTGTTTGCTTTTGTGATGATGCAAATATATTGTCTCGTTACCTTAAATACCAAAAAAATATGCGTTAAATTATGTTAATAAAATATTTTTATCTTCTAAAATTCTGATAATTAGTGTTTTATAATATTTTTAAAATTACGATTTAGAATGATAATTATCTAATATGGCTAGTAAAATTATATAATGATAGTTTATTGCATTAACCTATCAGTCAAATATTTTGAAAATCATTAATCTTATAAAAACCATTTCCATAAAAATTCCGTTTATCAAATCAATAGAAATTGTATTTTTGACACTAACCCATCTCAAACCTAATATTTACCGTTGCTCGTGTCCTCACGAGCGACAAAAAATTACCTTATGAAATTACTAAAAGTAGCCTGTGCCGTTTTGAATCAAATTCCGATGCACTGGGAACACAACAAATCAACTATTTTACAAGCCATTCAAGAAGCTAAAGAAAAAAATGTAAGCGTACTTTGTTTGCCCGAGCTTTGTATTTCTGGATATGGCTGTGAAGATATGTTTTACTCGCCTAATGTTTTGGAACAGTCTATACGGATTTTGTATGAAGTTTTGCCACATACAAAAGGAATTATTACTTGTGCAGGACTTCCAATGATGTATCAAAATCGTACTTTTAATGCGTGTGCTTTGTTGGTCGATGGGAAAATTGCTGGTTTTGTTGCCAAACGTTTTTTAGCAGGAAACGGCATTCATTACGAACCTCGTTGGTTTACACCTTGGATTGCTGATAAACATATCAATTTATCTATTCAAAATCCGACAACAAAAGAAAATGAAAGTTATCTTTTTGGAGATATTTATTTTGAAATTGGAGGAATAAAAATTGGTTTTGAGATTTGTGAAGATGCGTGGGTTGCTCATCGCCCTGGTCGTGCTTTGTCCAATTATGGCATTGATGTAATTATGAATCCTTCAGCTTCTCATTTTGCTTTCAATAAAATTAATGTTCGTAAGCGTTTTGTTTTGGAGGGTTCTCGTGCTTTTGGTGTGGCTTATTTATATGCCAATCTTTTAGGAAATGAATCGGGAAGAGCCATTTATGATGGAGGAACAATCATTGCCTCAGCAGGAGAAATTGCAAATATTGGTCAGCGTTTGAGTTTTCATGATGTGCTTGTAACGAGTGCCGTTATTGATATAAATGCCAACCGAATTGCACAATCACAGGCAAGTATGAATTTTGATTTGGCTGATAATCAAGATAATAAAATTAGGATAGATTATACTTTTCCTAATATTGACCCAGAGCCTTATGACCCAAGCGAATCAAAGTGGGAATACAGCGATTTTATTCAAGAAGAAGAATTTACACGAGCTTTGGCGTTAGGGCTTTTTGATTATCTTCGAAAAAGTCGTTCTAGTGGTTTTGTTGTTTCGCTTTCTGGTGGTGCAGATTCGGCAGCCGTTGCGTGTTGTGTGTATTTGTTGATAAAATTGGGAATTGAAAATATTGGCTTAGAAGAATTTAAGAAAAAACTCTATTATATTTCTGCCATTCAAAATTTAAGTAGCGTTGATGAAATTGCCGAAAAATTATTACTTACAGCTTATCAACCCACCGAAAATAGTTCTGATACCACCGAAAATGCAGCAGGAAAATTAGCAAAAGCACTAAATGCAACTCATTATACATTCAATATCAATGAAGTTGTAAAGGAATATCACAAAATTATTGAGCAAGGTTTGGATAGAAAACTGACTTGGCAAACTGATGATATTGCGTTGCAAAATATTCAAGCTCGGGTTCGTGCGCCTTCTGTTTGGATGATTGCAAATATTTATAATGCGCTTTTGCTTTCTACTAGCAACCGTTCAGAAGCTGCCGTAGGATATGCAACAATGGACGGAGATACAAGTGGTGGATTGAGTCCGATTGCAGGAATTGATAAACACTTTTTGAGAAATTGGCTGAAATGGCTAGAAACAAAAGGTGTTTTGACGTGGATTAATAATTCTGAATCTTCTTATTTCAAAATTGAAGCTCTACATTCTGTCAATGTACAACAACCGACAGCCGAACTTCGTCCTTCTGAAAACAAACAAACTGATGAAGATGATTTGATGCCTTATGATTTGCTTGATGCGATTGAAGAAGCTGCTATTCGTGATAAAAAATCCCCTGCTGATTGTTTGAAATTGTTAAAATTAAAATTCAACCAATACAATGAAAAACAACTCAAAGAATGGACAATCAAATTTTTCAGGCTTTGGAGTAGAAACCAATGGAAACGAGAACGTTATGCGCCTTCTTTCCATTTAGACGATAAAAATCTTGACCCAAAAACATGGTGTCGCTTTCCTATTTTGTCTAGTGGTTTTGAATATGAATTGGGACAGTTGTAAAAAATAGATTTTTTTGAATACCTGTTTTTAAGGGTCGACTTTTGAAACAGGTATTTAATGAAATTGTAACTTTAATTAAATTTCATTATTTTTATAATTCAACTAAAAAATAAAAATTATGTATCCACAAGAATTAAAACAAGAGGAGTTAAAATATAAATTGATAAATTGGATTGTCAATCTAAATGATTCTAAGAAATTAGAACAATTAATGAATTTATTACAAAAAGAAGAAACTCTAATTAGTCCAACAGCTCACAAACGTACTTTAGGATTTGGAAAAGGAACATATAAAAATGTTGCAGATGATTTTGATGAGCCTTTAGATGATTTTAAAGAATACATGCCTTAAACTATGAATCATCAACTTAATTGCACAGGATAGTAAATTTTCTTATTATGAAAAGCAAGGTTTGAAACTGATTAAATAAAAAATGAAAAAAGCAGCCATCATAGGAGCAGGAATTGCAGGAATAGGAACGGCTATTCATTTAGCCAACAAAGGCTATCAAGTAGAAGTCTTTGAAGCCAATAGTTATGCAGGTGGAAAACTGTCAGAATTTTGGAAAGACGGTTTTCGTTACGATGCAGGACCTTCTCTCTTTACATTGCCAGAACGTGTCGAAGAACTTATTTTGAAATCTGGAAAAAAGGTAGAAGACTATTTTTCGTATAAAAGACTAGATACAATCAATAAATATTTTTGGGAAGACGGTACAAAGTTAGAAGCTAGTGCAGATATAGAAGAATTTGCTCGTCAATTAGAGAAAGAAATAGGCGAACCCAAAGAAAACGTATTGAAATTCCTCAAAAACAGTAAAGAAAAATATGATTTGACGGCAGATTTATTTCTTACTCGTTCGCTTCATAAAGCAGAAACTTTTTTTAATAAAACAGCTTTAAAAGCCGTTTCACAGATTTGGAAATTAGAGCTTTTCAAGACCATGAATCAAGCTAATAATTCTAAATTTGAGAAAGACAAAACGGTTCAGCTTTTCAATCGATATGCAACTTATAACGGTTCTTCGCCTTATGTAGCTCCTGCACTTCTGAATGTAATTCCTCATTTAGAGTTTAATAAAGGTGCTTTTTTGCCTACCGGTGGAATGTTTGACATTACAAAAAGTCTTGTAAAATTAGGTCAAGATTTGGGAGTAATTTATCATTTCAATAAAAAAGTAGAAGAGATTTTGATTGATAAAACTCAAAATAAAATTACAGGAATAAGAGTAAAGGATTCTAAAACAGAAAATTCAGTTAATCAAAAAACAGAAAATTTAGATTTTGATGTCGTTGTTTCGAATATGGATATTGTTCATACTTACAAGAAATTATTACCACAAGAAAAAGCTCCTGAATTTTTATTACAACAACAAAAATCGTCTTCTGCCCTCATTTTTTATTGGGGAATGAATGCCGAATACAAAGAATTAGATTTGCATAATATTTTCTTTACAAAAGAGTATAGAAAGGAATTTAATGCGCTTTTTAATGGAAAAACATTATACGAAGACCCAACAATTTATATTTTTGTTTCCTCCAAACACATCAAAACTGATGCGCCAAAAGGTTGTGAAAATTGGTTTGTAATGATAAATGCGCCTCACAATCGCAATGACGGTTCGCAAGATTGGGATACTCTTATCAAGAAAGCAAAAAAAGACATTATCAAAAAATTGGAACGAATACTCATGAGAAATGTAGAAGAAAATATTATATCTGAATCCATTTTAGACCCAAGAAAAATCGAACTCAGAACGTCGTCTTTAGGTGGTTCTTTGTACGGAAATAGTAGCAATAATCGTTATGCAGCTTTTTTAAGACACGCTAATTTTTCCAAAACGAAAGGTTTGTATTTTTGTGGTGGAAGCGTACACCCAGGGGGAGGAATTCCACTAGCCTTATCGTCTGCCAAAATTGTGGGAGAAATGATAGAAAATGCTTAAATTTAGCCATATTATCAACAAAACAAACACAAATGCCAAACCCTTCCAATAAAAAAAACAACTTTACCAATCGCAGAGATTTCCTAAAAAAAGGCTCACTGACTGCTGCTGCACTTTTGACTGGAGGATTTTCTGCTTGTTCGCCTGAAAGTATCATAAAAGAAAAGCAATCCGATGTTCCTCTTACTTCTGACGAGATTTTTGAGTGGCAAGCAACCACAACTTGGCCTCCTAATTTTCCTGTTTTGGGAGAAGGTGTTGTAAAAATGGCAAAGGAAATTGATATTTTATCAGCAGGAAGACTCAAAATTACTGTTTTTGGTGGTGGTGAACTTGTTCCTGCGTTGGAGGCTTTTGAAGCAGTTTCTTTGGGAGGTGTTCAGATGGCACATGGGGCTGCGTATTATTGGGCAGGTCGTTTGCCTGCGTCTTCGTTTTTTACGGCTGTTCCTTTCGGAATGAATGCCCAACAAATGAGTGCTTGGCTTTTTTATGGGGGTGGTTTGGAGCTTTGGAGAGAACTCTATGAACCTTATAATTTGATTCCCTTTCCGTGTGGAAATACGGGCGTACAGATGGGAGGTTGGTTTAACAAAGAAATTAATACACCTAATGATTTGAAAGGTTTGAAAATGAGAATACCAGGGTTAGGTGGAAAAGTAATTTCTGCTGCTGGAGGTTCGGCTGTTACTGTGGCCGGTGGCGAACTTTACACAAGCCTAGAGCGTGGTGTAGTGGATGCAGCCGAATGGATAGGACCTTATCACGATTACAATATGGGTTTTCATCGTGTTTCGAAATATTATTATTACCCCGGTTGGCACGAACCGGGTTCTGTTTTGGAACTTATTGTAAACAAAAAAGCCTTTGAAAAATTACCTTTAGACTTACAAGAAATAGTAAAAACGGCAGCTTTAAAATACAATTCTTTGATTTTGTCAGAATTTGAAGCAAAAAATAATTTTTATCTACAAAAAATCCTCAAAGAAGCTCCAAACGTAGAATTAAGACAATTTCCAAAAGAAGTATTGGATTTATTAAAAGAGAAAACAACAGAAATTTTAGATGAAATTGCTTCAAAAGATGAGTTTACTAGGCGTGTGTATGAGAGTTTTAAAACCTTTAAAAAGCAGGTCAAAAAATGGGGCGAAGTTTCGGAACAGTCTATTGTAGATTTTTTATAGAAATTAAATGTACCGTACTCTTTAGAGTGTGAAAATGTACCGTACTCTTTAGAGTGCGATTAGAAAAATTATTAAAGTATGGCAAAAAAACAAAAACCATTAAAGAGAACACCTTTAAAACGTACACTACTAAAACGAAAAGAATACAACCCAGAAGATTTCAAAAATAAAGAGTATAAGGCGAAGAAATATAAGAAGAAAGAGTACAAAGTAAAAGATTACAGAGAACTCAAAGCACGAGAACCAAAACCATTTGTACAACTCACTTCAAAAGAAGCATTTTTAAAATTAGCTGCCTTTTGTGCTTATCAAGAACGATGTTATCAAGAAATTTATGCAAAACTAGAAGAATGGAAAATGGATGAAGGCGACCATTATGCCATCGTAACGCTTTTGGAAGAAGAGAATTTTTTGAATGAAAAACGCTTTGCAGAATCATACACAAGAGGAAAATTTAATTACAAAAAGTGGGGAAAACGAAAAATTAAATACGGACTTTTGCAAAAAGATATTTCTTCAAGTATGATTCAAGATGCGTTGAATTCAGAAATAGATGACAAAGAATATTTCTCAACACTTACCGAGCTTTTAGAAAAAAAATGGTCAGAATTACTAGAAAAAGAAGATGATAATTTTAAAAGAAAACATAAAGCAACTAATTATGCGCTACAAAAAGGATATGAAAATGAGCTTATTAGAGAGATTTTGGAAGATATAAGTAGAAATTGATAAAATATTTACTTTTGATATTTTTACCTCTCAAGAGTAAATATCAAAAAAGCCATTTCTAAATGAATAGAAATGGCTTTTTAGTAGCCGACAGTTTTCAACTGTCGTAAATAGGATACAAAAATTATCTCAAACGGTCTGCACTACGTACCATATCTTCATCTTTTTTGATAAAACGAACCGAAAGCCAGTTAAATAAAATTGCTGCAACAGGTAGATAATAGCCATAAGCCATAGTTCCCCCCACTTCAGGAGAAAAAATTTCTTGTGCTTGGAATGTTACAAATGTAGCAGCAGCAATAAAAGCAGCAATAAGAAGAGTACAAAAGAGAGCAATTTTCATCTGAAAACGACGATTTTTGAAATTAAAAATATTCCAAAAAGCTAGAATAGCTGTCAAACCTGCAAGAATGGCAAGATAAATTGTTGTTTGTTCCATTACTGTTTCGCCTACTGAAGTTTGTATCATTTCAATGGCGTTTATCTCAATTTTGTTTGTGCCATCTGCTTTTCCCCAAATAGGAAGAAAAACGGTAAGTCCCATTAAGATAGAAACCATCAATAAAAAGATACTTTGAATACGCTGAATCATAACTTTATGAATTATATGAATGAATCGATTATAAATTAAATGAATTAGAAAACTAAGAAAGTTTGTCTAAAACTAGGGTAAACGCACGAAAAAAAAATGTACTCGTTTAAAGCAAATCAAGCTAGTTTTTAACTTTGCAAATTGAATTTACTCTGATAGTTAAA
>PFKD01000450.1 GCA_002784125.1 Flexibacter sp. CG_4_10_14_3_um_filter_32_15 | reverse complement strand
TCATATAATTGTAAATTATCCATAATCAAAATTACGACTTTTTAACCGTTCCACAAAAATTGTCAGATAACCTAAATAATGATGATTATTACAAAGAAAGAATTGAAAAGCTAAAGAAAAAATAAACTACTAATTTGATTTGTCTGTTCGTAACAGCAGGCTAAAATTATTTGATTTTTTTTATAAAAAAAGCGAATTCTAAAACTAGAATTCGCTTTTTGATAACTACTTTTGATTACCCAAAGTAAATTTTTAACTACTACGATCAAAAAACTAGATTTTTACATTGAATTTTCCTTCTGTAATAGTTCTTGTTTCAGAACCTCCACCACCAGCATTACTACCAGTAAACTCAAATGTTCCTTTGATTCTATCACTCGTAACTTCTGTAATGGTTACTTGTCCACTTCCTAAAATAAAGTTGGCTGTAAAAATTTTATCAGCCGATGTTCCTTCTGACCAAATAGCAGTACTTCCAACAGTAGAAAAATTATATGTTCCTGTGCCTTGATAATCTGCAATATTGATATTGATTTGACGAACGGCAGAAGAAGAATTTGCTGTTCCTGCAAAAGCAAAAACATTTCCCGAAACAGTTGCCTGTACGGCTAAAGTAGCTTCAAAGGGTTGCCCATCTACTTTTGCAGACATACTTCCTCCTTCTAATTCTGTTCCTTCATCTGGGTTTTCGTCGTCTTTTTTGCAGCTTACAAAAGCTACCAAGCAAACTAAAAGAAGAATAAATAATTTGCTAAAACTAAATACTGAATGTGCCTTTTTTGTAAGTTTCATAAATTTGGTGATTTAATGGTTTTTGAATAATTGACTTTATCTTTCCTAAATCAAAAGTCTATACAACAAATTTATAATTCTTTTCAAGCAAAGTCTATACGTAGTTTTAGGTATTTTTTGATTAAATCATCTTCAAAAAATCACTTTCACTAATTACAGCAACACCTGCTTTTTCGGCTTTTTCAATTTTCGAACTTCCTGCTTTATCTCCTGCCAAAAGAAAATCTAATTTCTTAGAAACCGAACTAGAAATTTTTCCTCCTAAAGTTTTGATTTTTTCCTTTAGTTCTTCTCGCTCAAAATTTTGAAAAGTACCAGAAACGACAAATGTTTTTCCACTCAAAATTCCATCGGTAATGACTGCTTTTTTCTCTGCTTGTTCGAATTGTAAACCTGCTTTTTTCAATCTTTCAATGATTTCTATGTTTTTTGGTTCATCGAAATAGGCTTTTATACTTTGTGCTATTCTTTGTCCGATTCCAAAAACATTTGCAATTTCTTCTTCGGTAGCCTTTTGTAAGTTATCTATTGAAGAAAATTCATCTGCCAAAATTTCGGCAATACTTGCGCCCACATGACGAATTCCTAAAGCAAAAAGAACGTATTTAAAAGGTTGTTTTTTAGATTCTTTTACGCCTTTGAAAATATTTTCTACTGATTTTTCTTTAAAATTGGGTAGAGCCAAAATTTTGTCTTTATCCAATTCATACAAATCTGCAAGGTCTTTAATTAGTTTTTCTTTCAAAAATAACTCAACTGTTTTGCTTCCAATTCCTTCAATATTCATAGCTTTCCGATGAATAAAATGCTGAATTTTGGCTAAAATTTGTGGAGGACAGCCGTTTTCATTCGGACAATAATAAGCAGCTTCTCCTTCTTGTCGTACTAATTTGGTTTGACATTCAGGACAGTTTTCTATAAAAACAATCGGTTTTGCGCCTTTTTCTCTCAATTCTGTAACTACTCGTGTTACTTTTGGGATAATTTCGCCACTTTTTTCTACAAAAACGGTGTCGCCTTCGTGTAAATCCAAACGTTTTATTTCCCCCTCGTTGTGCAAAGTAGCACGTTTTACAGTTGTTCCTGAAAGCTGAACGGCTGTAAGATTTGCAACTGGTGTAACTGCGCCCGTTCTTCCAACTTGAAAAACTACACTTTTTAGTTTTGATTGTGCTTCTTGTGCTTTGTATTTATAGGCGATTGCCCAGCGTGGGCTTTTTGATGTAAAACCGAGTTCTTCTCTTTGGTCTAAATCATTGATTTTGATAACTACTCCGTCGGTTTCATACGGTAAAGTAAAGCGTTTTTCTTCCCATTCTTTTATAAAATCCAAAACTTCTCCAATGCCGTATGCTTTTTTATGAAAAGGAGAAACGGCAAAATTCCATTTTTCTAAATGTTCTAAAATGCTGGTATGAGAATCAAAAGGCGTTCCGTAAGCATCATAAACAAAACAAGAAAGTTTGCGTTTTGCCATTTCTTTCGAAGATTTCATTTTGACTGCTCCCGAAGCTGCATTTCTTGGATTTTTTAAGAGTAAATCTGGTATTTTTTCTTCTTCTATGCCTTTCTCTTTTGCTTTTTCTACAATTTCTTGATTAAGAACTTCAAATTGAGTTTTGCTCAAATAAACCTCTCCACGCAATTCAAAATCTTGTGGAATTTCATTTTTATCTTTAATTTGTAATGGAATATCACGAATTGTTCTGACATTTGAAGTTACATCATCGCCTTGTGTTCCGTCGCCACGAGTAACGCCTTGCGTAAAAATTCCATTTTCATAACGCAACGAAATAGCCACACCATCAAATTTGAGTTCACAAACATAAACAGGATTATCGACCGTTTTTCGGATGCGCTCATCAAATTCTAAAAGCTCAGTTTCATTGTAGGTATTCGAAAGCGAAAGCATTGGATAGCGATGAACGACAGTCTGAAAATCGCTTGTAATATCTCCACCGACACGCAAAGTAGGCGAATTTGGAAGTTTGAATTGTGGATTTTCGTCTTCTAATTTTTTTAATTCTTCCAACAATTTATCAAACTCAAAATCAGAAATTTCTGAACTATCATTTTGATAATATTGAGTATTGTAATGATTGAGCTTTTCGACGAGGAAATTTATTCTTTCTTGCATAATAGAAATTAAAGTAACGTTTTGAAGGCTAAAGCCTACGGTACATTTTTCGCACCTTAAAAGGTACGCTACATTTTGAGCAAATTTACGACTTTTTTATTGCTTTTTTTTTACTGTTTTAAAAGCCAATTTTGACCTTTTTCGATATCAGAAAAATAAGAAATATGCAGATTGTTGTATATTTTTTGAATGCTACCACCAATTAGACTAGTTGTCATTTTTTGAAACATATTTGAAGGTTCGATGACTGCCACATAACACTCTCTTTCTTTGAGTTCTCTGCCATAACGAGGAACATAACTGGTTACAAACCAAGCTCTTGATTGAGGTGGGTCGTATTCCAATTTTAAATAATCAAAAATAGCGTGGGTATAATTTCCATCTCTAAACATCTCAAAATAGGTTTCGAAACCTTCTCGGTGTTCTTCTACGGTTAATCGTCCAATTAAATAAAGTCGGAGAGCTTTTTTGATTTTTGTTTCTTGATTGTCTGATACGTGTGGGTCAGTTAGAATAACTTCTTCTATTAAAAATGTTTTGCGTTCGTTTTGGTAGAGCATAAATTTTAGTTTGGAAAGTAGAAAAGAAATATCTGATTTGAAACTTCCTTTTCAAAAAAAAGTTTTATATATTAATTTTCCTCTCTCAAAAACCAGTCTAATTCATCGATATTTTGGTATTCTTTAGGTAATGAATCTAAAATTTCTCCTTTAAAAATGTTACAGATTTAGGAAATCCAAACAATGTCGATGAAATAGAATTTGTAAATTAAATACTTAAATCTCCAAAAAATACAATAATCATATCACTATACCAATATTAACTAATTAATTTTTAGTTAAAAATATTCTTTTATAAAAATATTCTCTTACATTTGCAGGGCAACATTAGTTGTCTTTTTTTACGTTTTTATTTCACTAAATTTTTATTCCAATGAAAAAACTACTTTTTTCAGTCTTTACTTTACTCATATTTTTGTGTGCAAAATGCGAAGAAGACACACCCAAAAATCCAATAGACTTACTCCCACCTGCTACACAGACAGGAGCAAATACCTTCGGTTGCCTTGTTGATGGAGAGGCTTTTACTCCTGATAATAGACCTAATTCCTTTGACCATAATTATATATATTCAGAGGGTGGATATTATCTATATATTTCAGGTAGTAGAACAAATCCAGATGGCGTAATTAGTCCTGCAATAGGTACGGAGAAGCTATCTATTTTAGAAGGAGAAACCTACATCTTAACAAATAGACAAGAAGGAAACGCATACGGTGCATGGTATCAGTCTTCTAACTCTTCATATACTTCACAAGAATACACAGGAGAACTTTTTATAAGTAAGCATGATTACATAAATCAGATTATTTCAGGTACTTTTTGGTATGACATTAAAGATGCTTTTGGAGAGATTCATCAAATTCGTGAAGGTCGTTTTGACATTAAATACTAAATTTTTCAACTTAACTCAATTAAATTTAAAAAACATGAAATCAATCAAATTAATTTTTGTGCTTTTATTACTTTCCTTTAGTGCAATGGCACAACAAAATGTTAGCTATGACTATGCAAATCAAATCAATGCAGCTTTTGCAGGGGTAAATTTAAATCAAGTTCCTCATGGTCTTCTAAAAGATTATGCTATGGAGTTTGCAGAACTAAATCATTACGATGGTAATCTAACAAAAGCTAATATCCTACAACGAGGTTCTTATGTAGCTGTTTATAATACGCTATTAATGGCTCGTACTCGAACAGATGTACCAGATTTAGTATCACCTGACCACTTTGAAGCACAATGGGAAAAATATCGTTATCCACACCATACGGCTATTAGTGGTGTTTTTTATAAATATTCTCAGCTAAGAAGTAACTCAAACATTAGAGCAGAAAACAATGTGCTTTATGATACTTCGCCAAACGGAAGAGCATTACCAAATCCTTACGATACAAAAACGGTTTTTGCGATGGCTGCCCCTGTAATGGTCTATAAAAATCTTACTCTTACAGTAAAACTGCCTAGGAGTATGTTTTTTACCAATCAGTTTGATAACATCAAAGGAATTTTTGTAGATTTTGGAAATGGAGAAGGGTATCAATACATGACTTGGGAAGATGAGATAAAAGTGAGTTATGAAAGAGGAGGGGTTTATGACTGGCGTTATAGCCTGCATACAATGGAAGGAGAAACATTCCAAAGTCATAGCCGAATTTTGATAGATGTTCCTATTGAAGAAACTATTCCTACTAGAATAGAGAGAACTATTAACGAACCTTGCAACACAAACGACGATATCGATACAGTTGAGTTTGCAGGTATACAACGCTTTCAAGGCATACCAGGAAGTGCCATTTTAGAAATAGATTACATACGAGACAATAATTGTAGAATAACAAGACCACTTATTGTAGCAGAGGGTTTTGATGCAGGTATTTTTGGGAGAGAGAATCCTTTTGGAGAAGCTAGTTATGAAAATTTTGAACGTAATATTAGAGCTTCTTTTAATCTTGAGAGAGAACTAGACGATTACGACATCATCTACGTAAATTGAAATAACGGCAAAGATTTTTTACAGCGAAACGCCCTTTTATTAGAAGATATTATTCAATGGGTCAATGAAGTAAAAGAACCAGATGCAGCGCAGAATGTAGTATTGGGTCAGAGTATGGGAGGTGTTATTTCTCGTTATGCTCTCGCTGATATGGAGCAGAGAGGAATAGACCACGATACGTATTTGTATGTAAGCCACGATGCACCTCATCAGGGAGCAAATATTCCTTTGGGTATTGTAGCATTGGCTCGTCATGCCGTTGATAAGTTTGTAGCAACGCCTATTGGAGGAACAAATATAAATCCTACTGATGGAGGAAATATTTCTACCAAGACTTTACGAGCATTGATAGAAGCTCCCGGTACTAGACAAATGTTATTAGATTATATCGATGAAGACTTTAGAATAGATAATAGTTTGCACAGAGAATGGCAAGCCGAACTAACAGCTATGGGTTATCCTAGACGTACACGCAATATAGCTATGAGCAATGGTAGTCAGTGTGGGAATTTACAGATTTTTAATCCTTCTGACGTGATAGCTTCCATAGAAGGAGAAGGACGAACTAGTGTACTAACAGACTTTACCATCATAGGTCTGCAAACTCTTGCTGGTGTGGTAGGGGGAGGAGTTATAAATGGTGCTTGGGCAACTATTGTTTCTACTAGCTTTCCAAGTTTATTATTCAATGAACCTGCTTTACTTTTAGGAATGATACCAGGAGGGAATAAATTCAAATTGGATTTTAAATGTAGAGCTATTCCTGAAAGTGGTGTTATTGATGTATATAGTGGAAAGCTAACTTACACAAAAAGTATTCTTTGGCTCGTCAATATCAATACGAGTATTATGGACAGAACTTTTCAAAATCCAAATGGACTACTGCCAATGGATTCGTATGGAGGTGGTTTTTATAACAATTTCCTAACAAATTCGACTTTATCTGATAATGATCAAGATTGGTACGTAGATATTTTTGTTAATTATGACATACGAGTAAGTGCTACACCTTCTTTCAATTATATTTCTACTCCTTCGGCTTTAGATGTAGGTAGAAATCTTGTGCCTTTGGTAGCAGCCGATTATACTCGTGCTTATGGCATAAATAATCCTCCGACTGGAGATAGAACGATTCCCTTTGATAATTTTATGGTAGATTATGTAGATGCTGATAATATAAATCAACGACATATTTCTTTCAATGTGCAGAGTGGTAATTGGTTGGCTGCCGAGTTAGATTTAGTTCCTACTAACACACCTGTTTTTGATTGTACTGATTTTTGTGAAACTAACTTTGAAATAGATGGAGAAGATGAGATTTGTGCAGGAGAAAATTCTGTTTATTCTATTGTTACAAGTGGAACTATTGCTTGGAGAGTATTTGGTGCTATAGGTCTAGCAAGTCTTACTACCTCTGGGAATGAGGCTATTCTTACTCCTCTTGGTTCTGGAAGTGGGCAAGTAATTTTACAAGCTACTATCAGTAATCCAACTTGTAATGGTGCTGTTGTTGTCAGAAAAACGATTTGGGTAGGTATTCCTATACTTGACACAAATATTGAATGTACTTATACCTTATACAGATGATTTTGGAGATTGTTATAATATTTGTAGAGATTATAATTTTGCTATTGATAATTCTATTACAGTTAATGTTTTGGGAGGATTAGATCCTTTTAATTTGGCTTGGGGCTGGGAAGCAACTACAAATAATTTTAGTTTTCTTACTGACAGAAATACTATTTACTTA
>PFKD01000098.1 GCA_002784125.1 Flexibacter sp. CG_4_10_14_3_um_filter_32_15 | reverse complement strand
GAAAAAGAAAATATTACTCAACAACAAATTGATGAATTTATGAAACAAATAAAAGGAGAAAGTCCGTAGTTGTCAGTCTATAATTTTATCATCAAAAATAACTTTTCCATTTTTATTCAAAAATCCTGTTTGTATAATTCTTTCACAAAAAAGACTATCTGTTAGATTTGTATTTGCTGTGTTTGATTCAAACTCTCTAAATCTTTTGCCTTTTGTAATGTTTAAGAGTGTAATTTCTGTACCTCTTTCAGATTTTGATAAACTTACTGTACTTGTTTGATAACTTATTTCAACTTCTTCAAAAATATACAGATTGTCTGTCAAACAAATTAATTTATCTTGTAGTAAATTTCCTTTTTTATCGAAGCTAATCATTTTAGGATAAAGGGCATCTCCAATTCCATAACACAAGAAATGATAGTAATTACTTGTATCTGGTAATACTCCTAAAACTGGGGTAACATCACTTTCATATTTTATATTTGGATTGATAAGTTTTCCTAAGCCAGTTAGGTTTGCATATTTTTCAGAATTATTAATATCTAAAAATATAGGTAATTCTAAAATTTGAGTTTTAGAAATTAATTCTCTTAGTTTCTGTTCTTTATCAAAATCATTAACTTTCTTTTTTTGATAAAATTGAAAACTTAGGAAGATAAAGCCTATAAAAAACAGAAGGTAAAAATTTATTTTTTTCATGATTGACTATTTTTTTGCTTTAAAATAGAAACTCCTGTCGTACATAAAGCAAAACAGGAATTTTTATTTCATATAACTATTTCAAGCTTCGACGCTTGAAATAGTTATTTCTAAATTACTCAGCCTTACCCACCAAATCCAACATAAAAGCATATTCTAAAGCAGTTTCTTTGAGAGCTTCGAAACGCCCAGATGCTCCACCGTGTCCAGCATCCATATTAGTTTTGAAATAAAGTTTGTTTTTATCCGTTTTAAGTTCACGAAGTTTGGCGACCCATTTTGCAGGTTCCCAATATTGTACCTGTGAATCGTGCAGACCTGTTGTAACCAACATATTTGGATAATCTTGTGCAACTACATTATCATACGGCGAATAAGTCATCATATAATCGTAATATTCCTTCTTTTTAGGATTTCCCCATTCGTCAAACTCGTTTGTAGTGAGTGGAATAGACTCATCAAGCATCGTCGTAACGACATCAACAAAAGGAACGGCTGCCAAAATTCCCTTATAAAGTTCAGGTCGCATATTAGCAACTGCACCCACCAAAAGACCACCAGCACTTCCACCAGCAGCAAATGTAGTCTGAGGACTTCCAAAACCTTCCTTTTGTAAAAACTCTGTACAAGCGATAAAATCTTCAAAGGTATTTTTCTTTTTCAAGAGTTTGCCATCTTCGTACCATTGTCTTCCCATTTCCTGTCCACCACGAATATGAACAATCGAATAAACAAAACCACGTTCTAAAAGACTCAACCTTGCCACACTAAAATAAGCGTCCATTGATGCGCCATACGAACCATAACCATAAACAACTAAGGGATTTTTTCCATCTTTTTTAGTTCCTTTTTTATAGACTAGCGAAATAGGAATTTTTGTTCCATCTTTTGCCGTTGCATAAACACGCTCCGAAACAAAATCAGTAGTTTCATATCCTCCGACTACTTCTTGTTGCTTTTTAAGTATTTTTTCTTTGCTTTCCATATCATAATCAAAAACCGAATTTGGAGTAGTCATGGAAGTATAACCAAAACGAAGTGTTTTTGTATCAAACTCAATATTTTGAGCCGTGTAAGCCATATAAGCAGGATCATCAAACTGTATATAATGTTCCGATTTATCTTTTTGATTCATCACACGAAGATTCAGAAGTCCTTCCTTGCGCTCACTCAAAACCATAAAATCACTAAAAACATCAATATCTTCTAATAATACAGCTTGACGATGAGGAATTACCTCTTCCCAGTTTTTCTTATCATTTTGCTGACCTACTTTTACTTTCATCAAACGGAAATTTTGCGCTTCCCAGTTTGTAACCACATAAAAATGATCGTCTTGATGCTCCACACTATATTCATGTTTTGCTTCTCGTTTCAAAAATACAGTTGGTTTTGCTGTCGGTTTGTCAGCATCAATCAAATGAACTTCTGTATTCAATGTACTGCTCAAATAAATCATTACATATTTTTTGGATTTTGATTTTCCAATAGATGTATAATAGGATTCATCTTTTTCTTCATAAATCAGCTTGTCCGTTTCAGGATTTGTACCCAACGTATGACTCCAAACTTGGTGCGAACGCAAGGTTGTAGGGTCTTTTTTTACATAAAAAAGTGTTTTATCGTCATTTGCCCACACCATCGCAGCTTCTACATTTTGCAGAGTTTCTGCCAAAATCTCGCCTGTTGCTAGGTTTTTAAAACGAACTGTGTATTGTCTTCTTCCCGTTGTGTCTTCAGCAAAAGCCATCATATTTTCACCTTCGCTTACTTTTATTCTACCCAAATAAAAATCATTTCCTTCGGCACGTTCGTTTCCATTCAATAAAATCTCTTCTTCTGCCTCTAAAGTTCCTTTTTTACGTCCATAAATAGGATATTCTTTTCCCTCTTCATAACGAGTATAATACCAATAATTTTGATATTTATAAGGAACAGAAGCATCATCTTCTTTTATTCTTCCTCTGATTTCCTTGTAGATTTTGGTTTGTAGTTCGTCTGTGTGTGCTAATGATTTTTTTACGTAGTCATTTTCTGCATTCAGATAATCTAACACTTCGGATTTTGTACGGCTATCATCACGAAGCCAGTAATAATTATCGATGCGTGTTAGTCTGTGTTCTTCTAATTTTTGAGGAACTTTTAAAGCCATAGGAGGCGTAAGTGTGTCTGTCATAGTTTGCGTTGAAGTTTCTTCTGAATTATTTTTAGATTTTGTTTTATCTCCACAACTAAAAAATAGTGTAGAAGTTATGACTGCTGTCATAAAAAGATAGTTTTTTGAGAAATTTGTGTTCATTGTGTTTTGAGTAGAAAAGTTAAAAAACTTTAATTAATTGTCTTTTGGAAAGTCAAGATACTGCAAATTAGTATTTTTTATTTTAATGAAATGTGTTATTATTCTATAAATTATGTAACCAATTACGCATAAATTTATAGCTCCTAAAGTTTTTAGACCTACATAAGCAATTTTCACATCTGTTGTCATTGTAGAAAAATTATAAAACTCGTTTTTATTTTTAGTATGATACTCATGTATTATATCTAAATAACCAACTAGACAGAATGCTATAAGTAAATCAATAAATAAAAATGAGGCTATGACAAGAATATTTTTAAGGGTAAATAATTTAAGAAAATTTTCCATTGATTTGAGAGTAAGAATTACAACTTAACAAAGAACACTTTGAAAAAAATTGTATAAGTGTAGATTTTAAAATCATATATTTTAGTTTATCAAATTACAAATTTATAAAAAATAATAGAGGTTTTTTTTAAATAGTATAGTGTTTTTTGATTTATATACAAAAAAACCTATTTCTTTTTTTAAGAAATAGGTTTTTGTTTTTTTAGCTAACTATTTTTTCTAGTTATCCATAGAAGCCAGAAACTCATCGTTTGATTTTGTACCTCTCATGTGCTTGAGCATATAATCCATTGCCTCGTTGGAGTGCATATCATTCATCATTCTACGCAAAATCCAAACACGCTGTAAAGTATCTTTGTCTAACAACAAATCTTCACGACGAGTGCCAGAAGCAGGAATATCAATAGCAGGATAAACTCGTTTGTTGGCAAGTTTACGGTCAAGTTGAAGTTCCATATTACCAGTTCCTTTGAATTCTTCAAAGATAACTTCATCCATTTTCGAACCTGTATCAATCAAGGCAGTTGCAATAATAGTCAATGAACCACCATTTTCTACATTACGAGCAGCACCAAAAAAGCGTTTTGGCTTATGAAGTGCATTTGCATCAACACCACCTGAAAGAATCTTTCCAGAAGAAGGAACTGTCGTATTATAAGCACGAGCCAAACGAGTAATTGAATCCAAAAGAATCACTACATCGTGTCCACATTCTACTAATCTTTTGGCTTTTTCCAAAACCATATTTGCTACTTTTACGTGTCTGTCGGCTTGCTCATCAAAGGTAGAAGCAACTACTTCTCCTCTTACGCTACGTTCCATATCGGTTACTTCCTCTGGACGTTCATCTATCAAAAGTACAATAAGATAACATTCTGGGTGATTTTCAGCGATGGCATTTGCAATTTCTTTCAAAAGAACGGTTTTACCCGTCTTTGGTTGGGCTACAATCATTCCACGCTGTCCTTTTCCGATAGGTGCAAACAAATCTAACATTCTAGTTGAATAGGTATTTGCTTTTGTAGAAAGATTTAGGCGTTCACGAGGAAAAAGTGGCGTAAGGTGTTCGAAAGAAACTCTATCTCTAATCTGCTCAGTAGTTTTTCCGTTTACAGATTCAATTCTTAGTAGAGCAAAATATTTTTCTCCGTCTTTTGGTGGACGAATTTGTCCTTTTACAGTATCGCCAGTTTTGAGACCTAAAAGTTTGATTTGAGAAGGCGAAATATACACATCATCAGGACTAGCCAAATAATTATAATCCGAAGAACGCAAAAATCCATATCCATCGGAAATTACTTCCAAAACACCTTCACTTGTTACGACTCCATCAAATTCACGAATGTTGTATTTTTTGTTTGAAGAACGTTCGTTTCTTTCTTTACTTCTATCTGTACGTTCTTTTCTATCATTAGTACGACTTGTTCTGTCAGACTGACTGTTGTCATTATCATTCGAATTATCATCACCATCATTTGACTTCGAACGCTGAGAAGCTCTCTGAATAGGTGCTTTTGTATCAGTTTCTTTTACGTTTACTCTGCTTCGACGACGTAGATTTTCACTTTCATTGCGTTCATTTCTTTCTTCATTACGAGCATCTAATCTTGAACGTCTTTCAGTTCTTTCTTTAGCGTCTTTTGAATCTTGATTTGAATCTGTATTGTCTTTGTTCTCAGTTGAGTCTCCTTTACCAATAAGATTTGCTCGTTTTCTTTCACGAAGAGTTTCTCTGATTCTTTCTATCGAATCATCTTTTTTAGGCTCTTCTTTTTTCTCTTCTTTTTTCTCTTCTTTGGTATCAGTAGAGGTTGTAGTGGCTGTTTTTGGTGTGTTATCTTGTTTAGCTTCTTTTGTTTCTGTATTTTCCTGCTTATCTTTTTTCAAAAAACTAAATGTAGGGATTTTGTAACCAGATTCTTTTTTCTCAGAAGTTTTGGCAGAATCATCTTTCTTCTCTTCTTCTTTTACTGCTGTTTCTGAAGTAGAGATAGCTTCTTTTTGGGTTTTGGAAGATGCAGAAAATTTTTGGATTTCTTCTTGATTGTTGTCATTATCTTCATCTTCCTCAATTTTATTAGCTTGATAATCCAAGATTTTATAAACAAGGTCTTTTTTGGCTAAACGACTATGATTTTTTAAGCCCATTTCGGTAGCGATGGTACGCAATTCGGAGAGTAAGCGAACGTTGAGTTCCTCAATATTATACATATTGACTTGTAAGTTGGTAGGAATAATGGTTTAATTCTAGGGTTTCTTTTAGAGGTTTAATAATAAAACTCTAAATTAGGGATAGAAAAAAACATGAAGTTATTGTAAAAAATATATGCTAAAAAGATAAAATGGTTAGGTTTTAAACCATTTTTAATTTATCTATTAAAATAATGATAAAATCTACTAAAATAGAATATAAATAATAGATTAAACCTATAATCTAATTTTTTAGATTAATCATAAGTTAAAACTTGTATTAAAATTTTTTTGATGTACTGTATTGTAGGTACTTTTTATAAATCCCTTGTTACTTTTATGTTCTTTTAGAGAATTATATAGGAGTAAAAATACATTTTTTGAAAAATAAGAGGAGGTAATTTAATTTTTATAAAAAATTGTAAAACGCAAACCTAACTATCTAGGCAAGTATCAAAAATTATGACTTATCTAAAACTGTCTTGCAAATTTGTCCTCTTTTCTTCGTCCTTTAGTATTCGTCCTTTAGTAGTAATATTGTAATTCTGTCTTTAAAGGACACGTAAATATAACATTTTTTTTAAGTAATGTTCTTATTTCTTTAAGTTTTTTGAAAAAAATATCTTTATCTAGTCCAATACTTCCAAAATCCCCATAGTTTACGGTCTTGGAGATATTCCAAATTCCATTCATTTTGATAGGCTTCTTTTTCAAAAACAATATTCATATAAGCTGGATGATGTTTTTTGAGTTTGATAAGTTGAATAAGATAATGCCCCAAATAAACCAAATAAAAAGGAATAATACCCATTTCTAGTTGTTGATAGAGATGAATTTTTTCGTGATTGATTAATACTTTATCGTATTTATCCTTTTCTAAAGCTACTAAGACAAAAGGAAATAAAGCCATTGCACGAGGTGGGCTTTTCAAGATTTTGAACAATAAAGGATTAGCAAGTAAAATCAATATAGTAGATTGTGAAATGGAGATTAGGAATTAGGAAATGAAAATCAAAAATAAATTTAACGACTAAATTGTTTTTTTTCTTCTGGCGACAAATCGTCCCATCTTTTTTTGAGAGCTTCTAAATCTGTAATACAACTTTCCAAACCCATTTGAGTACATAAAGTTTTTATATCTTTTGCAGGCGTTGATTTTTTGCTATTTATTTGTTTTATGATGAAAGGCGAAACTATGTTTGCTGCTTTTGTAGCTTCCATATCTGAGAATTTTAGATTATCTCTTAATTTTTTGGTATGAAAATATTCCATTAAAGACGTAATTTGAGAAACAGAAAGTGCAGTAGCTGTTCCATTATAAACCTTCAAAAACTCGTCGAAATGTCCTGCACCCGCTTCACTTTCTAAAAGACGAATATAAGATTCCTTAGTAAGGTCAAAAACTTGATTGATTTTTTCTTCCGAAGTATTTATCTCAGTTTTTACTTTTTCTGCTAAATTACTTTTAGCATCGTTTATAATTTTGTCTATTGGGCTCGTTGTCATTACTATTTGTTTTTTGAACGTTTTGATGTAAAATAGTTGAAATTAGTAGCATTGAATTATAAAAATACAAAATTAAAGTTTCTCACAATCTCAATTTATCAAATATCTAGGGTAAACGCACGAAACTTTTTATACTGCTTTTAGTGTGTTTAAACAGACTTTAATTATCAGAGTAAATTCAAT
>PFKD01000441.1 GCA_002784125.1 Flexibacter sp. CG_4_10_14_3_um_filter_32_15 | reverse complement strand
TCAGACCTTCGGTACAGACTTGAACAAAATAGAAAATACATTTTAAAAATACCTACTAGTGATTTTCCACAAAAATTGTCAGATAACCAGAAAATTTTCTCTTAAATTTTTAGAATACACAGAAAATCTAAATGGAGAAGAGAAAAACAACTTAAAAATAAAATTGAGAAATTTAATCAAATAACTTGATTAGTAGAGTAACAAACAAAATAATTATACAATGCCAAAAGAAACTCAAATTATTCCTACATTCTCTCTACAAGAAGCTCAAAAAGCTCTTGAAACTCATATCAAAAACCTAAATACAGAAGGCAGACCGACTGATTTATATGCTCCTATTGAATACATTATGTCATTAGGTGGAAAAAGAATGCGTCCTTTGCTCGTTCTTTTGGGCTATTCCTTGTATGATTCGGAGTGGAAAAATGCCGTCGCACCTGCGATTGTTACAGAGGTTTTTCATAATTTCACATTGCTTCATGATGACATTATGGACAATGCGCCAATCCGTAGAGGGCAGCCCACAGCACACGAAAAATGGAATGAAAATACAGCTCTTTTGTCAGGTGATTTAATGCTTATTAAAACTTATCAATGGTTTGGAGAAACGATTCCGTCAGATAAATTTCCATTAGTTTTGCAGCTTTTCAATAAATGCGCTATTGGAGTTTGTGAGGGGCAGCAGTTTGATATGGAATTTGAGAAACGTAATGATGTACAAATAGAGGAATATTTGGAAATGATAAAACTCAAAACAGCCGTTTTATTAGGTTTTTCATTAGAATTGGGGGCAATTTTGGGAGGGGCAAAACCGTATGAAGCACAGCAACTTAGAGAAGTAGGAATTTCGGCAGGAATTGGTTTTCAACTTCACGATGATATTTTAGATGTTTATGCAGACCCAAAAACGTTTGGCAAACGAGTAGGGGGAGATATTACAGAAAATAAAAAAACCTATTTGATGCTAACAGCTTTACAGAAAGAAAAAGAAGCTGGAAAAACTCAAGAAGACAAAAACAGTCTTCAAAATTGGATTAATAAAACTGATTTTGATGAAACTAAAAAAGTAAAAGCCGTTACAGAAATTTACAATAACTTAAATATAAGAGGTCTGACGGAAGAAAAAATGAATGAATACTTCGAAACTTCCTATAAAACTTTACAAAATCTTTCTGTACGACATGAGAACCACAAGCGATTTTTGAAACAATTTTTGATGCAAATACAGGAAAGACAGAAGTAAATTATTGGGAATTAGATAATGGGAATTAGGAACTACTTTTTTTACATTTATGAAGCCAAAAAAATCAGATTCAGAGGAAGCCAAAGAAGAATTGTATATGCAAGTAGAAAATTTAATTTCTAGTTCGAAGCAATCACTCATTAAAAGCGTCAATCAAATAATGGTTTATACTTATTTTGAGTTGGGAAGAATGATTGTTGATTTTGAGCAAGAAGGAGAGAAAAAAGCAAAATATGGAAAGGAAATTTTGAAAAATCTATCCGAAAAATTAGCTCAAAATTTTGGAAAAGGATTTTCTGTAGAAAGAATAAAAGAATTGTCTAAAAAAGGACAAATCATAAATAAACCTTCTGATACACTCAAAGACCCTTATATTTTGGAGTTTATTGGTTTGCCCAAACAAAAAAACTATTCTGAATCTGATTTAGAACAAGAATTAATAGATAAACTAGAACATTTTTTGTTGGAATTAGGTAAAGGATTTACTTTTGTGGCTCGTCAGAAGCGAATTTCTTTTGATGAAAAACATTTCAAAATTGACTTAGTTTTCTACAATCGTTTATTAAAATGTTTTGTGCTTATTGACTTGAAAATAGGCGAACTCAAACATCAAGATATTGGACAAATTCAAATGTATGTCAATTATTATGATCGATTTGTCAAACTTGATGAGGAAAACAAAACCATAGGAATTATTCTTTATCAAGACAAAAACGATACTCTTGTAGAAATTACGCTTCCAAAAGATAATGAGCAAATTTTTGCTAGTAAATACAAAACTATTTTGCCAAGTAAAGATGAATTGAGAAAATTGATAGAAGATAAAGAATAAAATTCTATCAAAATTCTAGTAATGATTTGGAATGAGTTTTAAGTATTTAGGTTATTAATTTTTTAAACTTTCCAATAAACAAAAAAAGCCTTTGAACGCACTAGGAAGACACGTTATTGTCGAACTCTACGACTGTACGCCCTCACTTTTAGACGATGTTACGTATGTACAAAACGCCATGCAAAAGGCAGCACAACAAGCAGGAGCAACAATTATAAACCTTACTTTTCATCATTTTTCTCCCTATGGAGTTTCGGGCGTGGTTGTGATTCAAGAGAGTCATTTAGCCATTCATACGTGGCCAGAATGGGGTTTTGCTGCTATTGATTTGTTTACCTGTGGCGAAAGTACAGACCCTTGGAAATGCTATACTGTTTTGAAAGAGGCTTTTCAAGCAAGTCATGGCTCAACAATAGAAATGCGAAGAGGACAATTAGAATTATTGAAAAAAAATGAGTACAAACCATCTTCATTGGCTCAAAATCGTAATTCTATAATTCAAAATAAAAATCAAAAACCTGCTTTTAATTCACAAAATCAGAATCAAGAATTAAATATTATTAGTAAAGAAATTTGGTTTACAGAGCGAGATGAGAATTTAGCGTTATCACTCAAACACAAAGGTGATTTATTATTCAGAAAACAAAGTGAGTTTCAGAAAGTAGAAGTTTTTGATACGTTTGCTTTTGGAAAGGTATTAGTTTTGGACGGTCTAGTGGTCGCTACCGAAAAAGATGAAGCTGCGTATCACGAGATGCTTGTTCATCCTGTGTTTACATTTTACACGAATCATAATTTTAAAGAAACAAGAATTAAAGTATTGATTATTGGAGGAGGAGATGGAGGAACGGCAAGGGAGGTTTTGCGTTACGATTCTGTCGAAAAAGTGAGTATGATTGAGCAAGATAAAACAGTTACAGAAGCTGCTAAAGTGCATTTTGAAAGTCTTACAAGTGCGTTAGAAAATCCAAAATTAGAACTCATTTTTGAAGAAGCAAATCAATTTTTGAACAATTATTTAAAAGATAATAACAAACCAAAATTTGACATCATCATTGTAGATGCAGCCGATACTGCTCACGAACCAATTTTAGATAAAGTATTCTTCAAAAAACTTTATGATTTATTAGATGATAATGGAATTTTGGCTACTCAATGTGATGCGCCTCGTTGGCATCAAGAGCATTTTGTGAGTATAATTAATTCCTTAAAAGAAGTATTTTCATTTGGTCAAAAAAATAAAACGGTTTTGCCTTATTTGAGTTCAGTTGCTTCTCTTCCTACTGGAATGTGGGGTTTTGCGTGTGCAACTAAAAATCAAGAAATTTTCATGAAAGATGAAGGAAATCAAAATATTTTTGATAAAGAATTGTTTTATTACAACAAAGAAATTCACTATGCAGCATTCTGTCTTCCCAATTTCATTAAGAATATATTAAAGACTTAATTTAAGATATATTTGTATTTTCTCTTGCATTTCTGAATTTCTCTTTGTGCCTTAGTGTTAAAAATGTATCCCAATTTCTCCTATCTAAAAAATAATAACTAAATTTATTTCGTAAATTAGTATGTTAGCCGAATTTTTTATACCTTTTCAGTAAAAATAAGCAAGATAATTTAACATTTTCTCAAAACATCATTCTCTTTTTTATCAAAATGATAAAAAATATCATTTTGATAATGAGTTACATTTTGAAACCTTCCGAAAAAACTATTCTTTTGCTTTATTAATTGAATATTTCAAAAACTATTTAAAATTCAATACTTCATTAATTATTTATTCACACACACAAACAGTGAAAATTTTATGAAAAAATTTCTCAAAAAAGCGACTACAAGCATAATCAGAGCAGGATTATTAAGCGCAGGCATACTCCTTTCAAACTCTAATGTTATGGCAAGTGGTTATCAAGTAGTCTTGCAAGGTAGCCGAGTAACTGGTATGGGTAACTGTGCCGTTGGGTTTCGCTCTGGTGCACCAAGTTTATTTTTTAATCCAGGTGCTATGGCGATGGAAGAAAGTAGCTCTTTTATGTTAGGAGCAAACTTCATCAGCTCAAACATACAATATGCCGCTCCAAATAGTACATATAGAGCCGAAACGGATTCCCCTCTTGGTACGCCATTTTTTGCTTACGGTATTTATAAAATAAATGACAAACTCAACGTAGGTTTGGGTGTTGTTACTCCTTTTGGTTCGACAGTAACTTGGGGTAACGAGTGGGCTGGTCGTTATTCTTTGAATGAACTTAGTTTGGCCGCTATTGTTATTCAGCCAACGGTAAGCTATAAAATATCTGAAAAAATTGGAATTGGTGGTGGTCTTAGTATTTCTACTGGCTCAGTTTCGCTTCGTCGTAGCGTTCCTTTAGAAGCTCAAAATGGACAAGAAAATTATGCCCTCTTAGAAGGAAGTGCGACACCAGCAATCGGTTTTAATTTGGGTGCTTATTATGAAGTCAATGAAAAAATTTCATTGGGTATAAATTATCGTTCGAAAGTAGATTTGACAGTAGAAGGTGGCGATGCTACTTTTGTAGTGCCAAGTTTAGTACAATCTCAATTCCAAGCCCAAAAATTTGATGCTACTCTTCCATTGCCGTCAGTATTTTCAATCGGTGCAGGTATTAAGGCTTCTGAAAAGCTACAACTTGCTTTAGAATGGAATATAACTGGTTGGTCTGCTTACAAAGAATTAAAATTTGACTACGATGCACCTGTTTTAGGAAGTACTGAAACAGTTTCAGACCGTAATTACAAAAACTCTTCTGTCTTCAAATTAGGAGCTGAATATATGGCTACTGAGTCATTAGCTCTTCGTGGTGGTATTTATTACGACCAAACAGCCGTAGAAGATGGTTATATCACGCCCGAAACGCCAGACTCAAATACACTTGGCTATACATTAGGTTTGGGATATACAGTAGGCGAACGCTTTACGATTGATGTGCATTATTTATTAGTAGATAAGGCAGAACGTGAAAATGTAGCTGCACCCAATTCTGGTGGACTTGATGGAACTTTCGAATCAGGTGCAAATATATTTGGATTTGGTCTTTCTTATAAATTTGGAGCTTCGAAATAAAAAGTAATAAAATAATTAGTTATTATTAACGAGTAGTAATAAATCAAATTACTAAATCAGTAATAGCTTTTAAAAATTATCTAATCTATATAGATTAATTCTATATTTTTTCAAAACACACAAAAATTAGCATATATTCATTATGAAATTATACAAAAAACTTTTTTCACGCTGGACAGGTGTAGCTATGCTTGCTACTATGGGGCTTTTTGCTTGTCAGCCAGAAATTGAAGTCGAAACACCAGTAAGTGGTAGTGCAGACTTTACAACTTATATCGCCTTAGGAAACTCACTCACAGCAGGTTATGCTGATGGTGGTGTATATCGTGAAGGACAAATCAACTCTTACCCTGAAATGATAGCTAATAGCATTAGAGAAGTAAATTCAACTTTGACATTCTCAACGCCTCTTATGCCAGAAGGTAATGGTAGTGGATACTTGCAATTACAAGTAATAAACGGTAATCCAACTCCTGTTCCTGTGGCTGCTGACCCAAGTGCATTTGCTTCTGTGGCTAGTGGTGGTCCTTACCAAAATATGGGTGTACCGGGTGCTAGAGTGAAAAATCTAACTCAAGTAGGTTATGGTTCTGGACAAGGTAATCCTTTTTATGCTCGTTTTGCCTCTAATCCTGGCGCTACGGTAGTAGGAGAAGCAGCTGCTCAAAACCCTTCTTTTTTTACTCTTTGGATTGGAAATAATGATGTTCTTGGTTATGCTACTTCAGGAGGCGACCAAGGAGGTGACCAAATTACGCCAGTAGATGAGTTTAAAGCTGATTTTGATAAAATCATGGCTGGAATGAATGGGGCTAGTGGTGGAGCTATCGCTAATATTCCTAATATCTTAGCTGCGCCTTATTTCACGACGGCTGCTTATAATGCTTTTGTGATTGATGCTGCACAAGCAACTGCTCTTAATGCAGGTCTTCGTGCTACCGTAGGTGCAAACGTAAGACCACTTGTAGTCGCAGGTGTGCGTGAGCAAGTAAGAGTACAAGTAGTAGCAGGAGCTATCGAAACGGTTATTCGTCCACAAGTATTGGCACAAGTGAGAATAGGAGTAACTGCACAAGTACGACAAGGAGCTATTGACCAAGCACTAGCTGGTGGAGCTACTCAAGCACAGGCAGAGGCTCTTGCAGATGCTTTCGTTGCTAGTTCAGACGGACAGGCACTTATTGATGCACAATACGAAGCCTTTATTGCTAGTGAAGCAGGGCAAGAACAAATTCAAGCTGGAATTGAAGGGGCTTTGGCACTTCCTTCTACACAGGCTTTAATAGAAGCACAAACAGACCAACAAATGCAAAGTGAGCAAGTACAGGCAATCATTGAACAAACTTTGAATCAGCAATTAGATACCCTTTTAGCAGGTCTTACTGTTTCAGAAGGAGCAAATCCATTTATTATACAAGGTGCGCCAAGTGAAGGCAACCCAACAGGGTTGCGTAAAGCTACTCCAGATGACTTGATTCTTCTTACAGTTTTGGCTTATACGGCTAGTCCAGAGTTTCAAGCTCTTCCTGTTCTTCCTGAAAGTCTTGTCTTAGATGCAAGCGAACAAGCTAAAGTAACGGCAGCTATTGATGCATACAATCAAGTTATTCGTGAGAAAGCAGGTTCGAAATATGCCTATGTAGATATTAATCAGTTCTTTGGTAAAGTAATATCTGGTTTTTCTTATCAAGGTGTAGGTTATAGCCCTACTTTCGTAACAGGTGGAGCATTTAGTTTAGATGGAATTCACCTTACCCAGCGTGGTTATGCACTTGCAGGAAATGAATTTATTAAAGCTATTAATGCAAAATATAATTCTAATCTTTCATTGATTAATACAAATGATTATCGTGGCGTATTATTCCCTTAATTAATTTAGAATAATTAATTTTACTAAAAGTCTTACAAAATCTTATTTTTGTAAGACTTTTTTATTGATTTATAAGTTATATTTTTAAACACAGAGTTCACAGAAAACACAGAGAAGTAAAATCTCTTTTTTGTAACTGTCATTCCCCACCCTAAATTAAAAAAAAGCCATGTTTAAATAAATTATCATTTAATTGATAATAAATTGT
>PFKD01000427.1 GCA_002784125.1 Flexibacter sp. CG_4_10_14_3_um_filter_32_15 | reverse complement strand
GGTAAGTTCAATAACTCTTCATATAATTGTAAATTATCCATAATCAAAATTACGACTTTTTAACCGTTCCACAAAAATTGTCAGATAACCAATTTAGTTTTGCTTTTTTTACTTCTGTGAGTTTTACTTGGGTAGGTCTTACTTCGTAGGGTTTTGCCTTCTCTTCTGTACTGCTTTCTGAACCTTTTTCTTTATCAGAAACAGCCTGTGAACTACAAGAAATGCAAATTAAAGACACTACAAACCAAATACTTACATAAGAGAAGTGTTTATTTATTAGAATAGTCCAATATATATAAAATCCTATTGATGAGAGCTAGATGAGCTTTTATTTAAAGCACAAAACTACTCTATTTAGTATGCAAAAACCAAATTTTGAGTAATAAAAATGAATATATTTACATTTTTCACCCAAAAATCATAAAATAAGTTAAAAACTTGCAATCGATTAGAATTTTTTCAAAAAAAAAAAAATACCTTTAAGCCGTCTTAAAAATAAAACAAATTTTATTTTTTTTATCATTAACCCTTTAAATTTTTAGGAATATGAAAAAGTTTTTGTTAGGTTTGGTTTTTATTTTTAGCCTTTCCTTAACTGCTAGTGTAGCTCAAGATTATATTGATTTTGATGGAGATGGTAGTGGAGGGAGTTCTTGTTTTAATGGAAAGATTAAAACAAATAATCGTACAGGATTAAAATATTGTGCAGGGATAGGTAAAGAATGCATGAGATAAATGCCATCAAATTTAATTATACAGTAACAGAAGAAAGTTGATTTTAACAATTAACTTTCTTCTTATTCAAAAATAAAAAATGAAAATAAAAAATTTGTACTTATTTCTAATATTTCTATTATTATGGGCTTGTGCGATTAGAGAATCAACTAATAATACAACAGAAACCTCTGAAATTACAACTAATGTTAAAATAATAAATCAAATATCTATTCCTTGTGATACTCTACCTTACAACTTTGAATATAGTTCTATACTTAAAAAAGATAATGAATTATATTTTGTAGGACTAGATGAATCTACAAATGCACTATATTTCTATTCTATAACTAGTCAAAAATTCTCTTATAAAATTCAAAAATCAAAAGAAGGAAGTGATAAAGTTATTATTAAGGATTTTTATATTCATACTCAAGATTCTATTTTTTTACTTGATCATTACGGTAAAAAAGTACAATTAATAGATAGTAAAGGAAAAATTATCAATAATTTGAAATTTAAAAATGAGCAAAACAGAAATGTCGTGGAAGCTCTGTCAAGTAAAAGAATGGCTTTTTTTGGTAAATCAAACAGAATGATTTTGCCCTCCTTCGTAGAAATTGAAGATACAAAAAATGAATTTTATGAACATGGCTTTAGCAGCCTATTTGCAATGACAAAGGACTCTCTATTATTATTAACTGAAATTGGTAGGTATCCAAAGGAATACATACCTATTGAAAACAGTTACTACTATTCTACTTATCCAGATATGATAAAATATGGACATAAGCTCATATTGAATTTTAGTAATCATCATACTCTTTTTACTATTGATATGGAAAACAAAATGAATAAAATTATTGAATGGAAAAGTAATTATTTGAAAGAAGATTTTGAAAGATTGTCATTAGACAATGATATTCAACAAGCTAGTAACTATATTTCTACAAATGGTTTCTATACTAGGATTACAGTAGATGAGGAAACAGAAACACTATACAGAATAGTCAAACATACACAACCTCTGAAAAATGTAGAAGGCAAACTCAATCAATATTTAGAATGTGGCTTTTCTATTATATATGGAAAACTAGACGAACCAAATCCGAAAGAGGTTTTACTGGAAAAAGGAAAATATGTTCCTTATGTAGTACATAGCATAGGAAATAATCAGTTGCTGATTAGCTTAGAAAATCCTTTTAATCCGAATAACGAGGAAAATAAATTGCAGTTTGAAATTATAGAATTGAAATAAGTATGAATAAAATAATTCTATATTTTGTCTTGTTATTAGCTTGCTTTTCCTGCTCTCAAGAGAAATTATACAACTATCAAAATGATTTTGAACTATATTTGAAAGAAATTCATCATCTCAAAGAAAGTGATTTTGAAGAAACTATTTTTTATGTTTTAGATGTAGAAAGTTGTAGTTGTTCAGAGTTGAATTTCAAATCACTTTCTATGTTGCTGACTTCTAAAAATGTAGTGTTAGTAATTATTGGAACGTCTAAGATTTGGGAACACTATAAACCAAAGCTAAATTATTTTACTATTTTGGAAGATGTAAAAAGTGAAATACGTAGATATGAGACAGGATTAGGAAAACCTTTACTTCTTCATTACAAAAATCAAGAAATCATTTATTATCAAAATGTAACTGACCAAGAAATAGCAAAAGCAAGTGCTTATATTTTGAATCCTAATTAACTTAAAAGTTAGTTAGGATTTTTTTTTAGAGAATTTCAACTACTCAAAACAGATTTTTAATCAATTTATAAAATAAGTATAAAAAAGAACGTTATTTTTAAGTAACTTATATTCTTTCTGACTTTGTATTACTATTTGTGCAAATCGACATTTTACTCAAGTCTATGTATCAAACCATCGAAATTTATAAAGAAGTAGTCATTCAGATTGCTACACCCAAAGGCTCTGGAACAGGGTTTTATCTTCGTAATCATAATATTATTGTTACCAATCATCACGTTGTGGAAGGTTGTGCAGAGGTGGCAATAAGTGGAAAAAATGTTCCCAAACAACTGGCAGAGGTTTGTTTTACAGATACTCGCTTGGATTTGGCTTTTTTAGTTGCACCCAATTCAGAAGCAGAAATAAAAATGCCAACTATCAATTATTCACAAGAAATTCTGAGAGATGGAGAACCTATTGTAGCCATCGGACATCCTTATGGTCTCAAATACACAACTACACAGGGAATAATTTCGAAAGCAAAACGACTACATAATGGCATAAATTACATTCAAGTAGATGCAGCCATCAATCCCGGTAATAGTGGAGGTCCTTTAGTGGATAATTTGGGAAGAGTAATTGGAGTAAATACCTTTATTCATAGAGAAGGCAATGATTTGGGTTTTGCACTGCCCTCTAATTATTTGGAGGAAACGTTGAATGATTTTGAGAAATTTGAAAGAGAAAAAGCTGTTCGTTGTGGTTCTTGTACGAATGTTGTTTTGCTTCCCAAAATTCAAAATTCGTATTGTCCTTCTTGTGGTTCGAAGGTGGTTGATTTTACAAAAGAAGTTTATACACCTGTCGGAATTGCTCATTTGATAGAAGAACTAATTACAAAATTAGGCAAAAATGCAAGCCTTGCTCGTGCTGGTGCAAACCGTTGGGAAATGGTAGAAGGAAGTGCAACGATTAATCTTTCTTACAATCCTGAAAGTGGTTATATTTTTGGCGATGCGTATTTGTGTAATCTTCCTAAAGATAATATTGGCGATACTTATGCTTTTTTATTGCAGCAAAACCATTCTTTAAAAGGACTTCGTTTTAGTGTAAATGGACAAGATATAATTCTTTCTTTTTCTATTTTTGGACAATATCTAAAACTTCAAACAGCCGTAGATTTAGTTAAAAATCTATTAGAAAGAGCCGATTATTTTGATAATGTTTTAGTCAATGAATACGGTGCTACTTGGAGAAAACAGGAAGAATGGTAGGATTTTAATGAATAACTTAATTCAAAGTATGAAGTTTTTACAGATAATAATATTATTTTTTCTTTTTACAATTTCTCAACTAGCTTTTAGCCAAACTAGTGATATAAATTTTAAAGAGTTAATTCGTCCTGATTTTACTGATTTTGAAGGTTATGGTCGTAACTTTTCTTTTCTTAAAAATCGTACTACACAAACAGGTTGAAAAATTGAATATTTTGTAAAAAATGACAGTACAAAATATGAAGATATTTACATTTCTTTTCAAAAAAATGAGATTAGAAAAATATACTTATGTCCTAATGTTTTGAAATATAGAACCTACTTTACTCCAACATTTTCCCAAGAAACAGAAGATTATATTTATTTTGAATACGGTTGTGCAACAGATTGTGGTGGAGTATTAGCGTTTTCAAAGAATAATTATACTTTTGATACTTTTAATAGAATAATAGAACTAGACTTGAACTTGGATTTATTAGTTTTGATGACAGATAACGCTTCCCACGTTCAAACAGAATATTTTGAGTTTGAGATAATTGATTTAGCGAGAAAGAAAAATTATCTGGTTTCTTTTGAGAACATTTGTCGTGGAGTATATATGCAGAATTGTATAAAAGAAGTCATTTTTTCAAAACAAGAAAGCATAGTAAAACTACTTTTATCAGATAAAGAATGGACAAAAGAAACAGAGCAAATTAGAATTATAAAACTAGAATAAGGTTAGTTGATAATTTTTTTGATACTGAAGTTGTTTAAGAATAGATTTTATAAGGTATTCGTTGGTGTCGCCACGCTAAAACACCAACAAAGGTTTTCAATTTATAATTTATAATTTATAACTTATCAATTACAATTTACTACTTATCTCATCATTTAGCATTCACAATTTCATTAAGTATCCCATCCCACAAATCAATTCTTTTTTGAAGGGCAATTTTACTGATTGCTATGGCATCATTCCATTTTGTTTCATCATCGCCACAAAGTTCTTTTATCATTTGGATTGACATGTGAGAATGGTGGTCGCCATCCAGTTCGATATGACGGTCAAAATAATATACCAGTTTTTTGATACTTTCAGCATCGTGAGAAGACTTTGCTTTCATATCTCTCAAAATAGAAGTAAACATATCAGGAATCAAATCTTCTCTTCCAAACGTAAAAACGACAGCTATTTTATGCGCTTTTTTGGTTTCAATAACATCAAAAGAAAATGAAACAAATTCTTTGATAGAAGTGGCAATATCAATCTGAGAAAGAGCCGTTCTGACACTTTTCCATTCCTTCAAAAGTTGTATCAAATAGGTAATTTTGGAAATATCAGCTTTACAGTCATTCATTGCCTCAATGTAGAGTTCGAAATGACTTTTTGCATTTCCGTTCTCATCTTGGTCGGTTTCTTCTGCCAAAACAATTTCATTGATAAGACGACGTGTAAGAGGATTTCCCTTTGGAATCCAAGGCACTTGAACACAAGTAAGTTCGTTTTGAAGTGATTTGAGAAGCGACATAAAATCCCAAACAGCAAAAACATGATGTTCTAAAAAAATCTTTAAATCTTTTATTGAGCTAATGTTTTGATATACTTTATGATGCAAAAGTTGTTGGCGCAAAGGCTCTATTTCTGTTCTTAACTTTTGAATATGTGCGTTTTGTTTGTCTTCTAGTGTTTGAATATCTGTTTTGGTGTTAGTCATTCTATTTTGCGAAGCTGTTTTATATAAACAAGGTAAAAAAGTGTCTATTTTTGGTTTAAACTATTTTGAGACAGGATTTTGTTTGAGAGACGAAATACTACTACTACAAATTCTATTTTTGGAAAGATGTTTGAAACTTTCTTTCTTTAACATTTAATTTTTATCTTAGACTAAAGTTTAAGGTACGTTTTTCTCAGCCTACAAGCTAAGCTACATTTGCTTTTCATTACAAAATTAAAAAAACTAGCTCACTTTTACCCTAATGCTTCTCCAATTATCGATATAACTATGAAACTAAACCTACGTTTTCTGTTCGTTTTTTTACTTATTAGTGCTTTTTCTGTGTTTTTTTTATCGTCTTCTTCTTTTGCTCAAAAAAAACAAGTTCCTCAAACTACTCGTCTTTTATTTGTACTTGATGCAAGTGGAAGCATGAATTCGGCTTGGGAAGGCGATACACGTATAAATATTGCTCGTCAGATTTTGTCTGATATGATAGATTCGATTGCAAATGTACCTTATGTGGAGGTTGCGATGCGTGTCTATGGACATCAATTTAATTTTAAACAAAAAAATTGCCAAGATTCTAAACTAGAAGTTGCTTTTGGTTCTAGAAACAATGATAAAATAAGAACTATGCTTGATGGATTGCAGCCCAAAGGAACAACTCCGATTGCCTATTCATTAGAACAAGCCACAAAAGATTTTCCAAATGACGGAAAAGATACTAGAAATGTAATTGTCATGATAACTGACGGAATAGAAGCCTGTGATGGCGACCCTTGTGCAATTTCAAGAGGTTTGCAAGAAAAAGGAATATTTTTAAAACCTTTTATTGTGGGAATGGGAATAGAACCCAAATATGCAAAAGTATTTGATTGTATGGGACGTTTTTTTAATGCCAAAACATCAAGACAATTTAAGGGATTTTTGCAAGAAGTAGTCAAACAAACACTAGGAAAAACTACTGTAACGGTTGAACTTTTAGACGATAAAAAACAACCTAAAGAAGCCAACGTCCATATGGCTTTTATCGACCAAGTAACTAAAAAAGCTCGTTATAATTTGGTTCATTTTAGAGATAAAGGAGGCAAAACGGATGAGCTTGATATTGATGCCATTCCTACGTATGATTTGATTGTCTATACTACGCCACCGATTGTACAAAAAAATGTAGAAATTATTGGAGGAAGACACAACGTAATCAAGGTAATGACTCCACAAGGAAAATTAAATATCGAACAAAAAGGCTCTTTAGATTACTCCACAGGACATAGTGCCATTGTACAGAAAAAAGGAAGTAGCGAAATTTTGGTTAATCAACAAGTCAATGAACCTCATAATTATTTGATTGGAAACTACAGAGTGGAAGTTTTGACACGCCCAACAACTGTTTTTGAAAATGTTCAAATCAATCAAAGTAGAATGACAACCTTGAAAGTAAAAACACCAGGGGTAGTTACAATTTTGAACAAACTCTCAGGTTATGGAAGTGTGTATGTTGTAAAAAAAGATGGAAGTGAAGAATGGGTTATGAACCTACCTGAAAAAGGAATTCCACGTACAAACTTTGCTCTCCAACCAGGGCGTTATCGCTTTGTTTTTCGTTCTTCGGAAGCCAATGATAGCTCTTACTCAAAAAGTGTATTCTTTGTTCTTAGCGAAGGAGGAGCATATACATTGGATATTTTGAGATTGTAATTCCATTGTAAGATTTTTAATATTCTTATAAATAATAGCTTGAATTTTTCATTTTTAAAGTTTGAGCTATGATTATAATTAGTTGAAATAATTACTATTAGAAATCAACATGAGTGACATTTTAAAAAAGGCAAATCCTCACCAAATTTTATTCTGTGCAAATGTCTTTTTT
>PFKD01000326.1:590-7739 GCA_002784125.1 Flexibacter sp. CG_4_10_14_3_um_filter_32_15 | reverse complement strand
TACAAAGTTAAAAACTAGCTTGATTTGCTTTAAACGAGTACAATTTTTTTTCGTGCGTTTGCCCTATAAAAAAACAGAACACTTTTGATGTTCTGTTTTTTTTATTAAAGAAATTTATAATTATCTACAACTAATTAGTTAATAGAATAAGTAAGAACACTTTGTCCTATAGAAACATTTTCTACATTATTTTGAAAGTTCATACGTTGTACGCTAATTGTTTCGATAATTAAACGATCACCTGGTTTAGCTTTTTGACCCAAACTACTAATATCAGCCGTTTGTCCATTACCTTCTACCACTCCCATTGGACGTTTACCTCTAGCAAGAGTTACTCTAAATTTTGCAACTCTATAACGAGCATCTTTTGGTAATTGTGATTTAAAACTCTCATCTGCAACTGCTAACATCGTAATAGAACGGGGGCATGCACCACCTTGTTTCATATTAAGTCCTTTAGGTATTACATCTGGCTTAGGGACCATCTTAACTCCAAATTTCTTAGACCCAATAGGGTTTCCTCCACTAGTTACATTAAGAGTAACACTAGCAGAATTAGGAACTAGAATAATACTTCCTTTTCCTCCAGAGCCATTCAGTACACTACCACCTGATGCAGTAAAAGAAGGATTATATTCTACTCCTAGAGCAGGAACTTTTACCTTCAAATCATTACCACATTTCAAGTAAAGTGAGTTGATAGTACCTGATTCGATTTCAATTACTGGAGAAACAACCGTATATTCTTTCTTTACAGTAAGTGTAGTATCTTCACCAGCAGCATTTCTGATAGTGATAGAGCCTTGCCAAGTTTTCTTAGCACCTTCTGTTGTACCACCCGAAGCTGTAAATTCTACTGTACCAACACCATCACCATCTACACGTACTGCACCTGCACCACTAGCAGACATTTTAGGAGCTAATGTAGTAGAAGTAGCACTAATAAACATACTAGCCTTGTACTTTGTACCTGCTGCGACCGTATTTGATTCAGCAGAAGCCATAGCAGATACTTTATCAAACTTAATTTGGAATTCTCCAATACGACCACGCATAGCATCAACAGATTTTGTTTCTACTTTTACGACATCGTTTTCTAATTGAGAAAGTACTGCAAGAGCAGCTACCATTGGTGTATTTTGGAAGTTAATGTGTTCCCATTCCATTCCATCATACTTAGGTGCTTGATAACGAGGCTCATCAGCTTTTTCTTTTGCTAAAGGCATCAAACCAGCTCCTTTTAATATTGGACCTAGCGTATCATCAATAGCTGCAACTTTATTTACATAAGCATTTAGCTCATCTTGTAACTTAAATGCAAATCCATCTTGGTTTTCACCAGTTCCAAGCATAAGACGATTTATGTCGTCATACTTATCACCTTGTGGGTATGCACCTGTTTCAGGATCTATTGCTCCCATTGCTTCAATGATAGCTTTACGTATGTCTTGAATACGAGCTATCATTTTAGCTGATTCATCTTTAACATCTTGAGCTTTCTTTAAGACAGCCAAATCTCTTTGATTACTTCCAGATTCCTTAATCTGTTCGCTCATTGATGTGATAATCTTACTGTTGGTACTAAGCCCAACTTCTTTTGCATCTTGAAGACTAGCATCTATAAAATAGAATTTTTCTAGTACTTCGTTTTGAACCTGTAAGGCGAGAAGGGCTGTCAGTACTAAGTACATCATACCAATCATCCGTTGCCTTGGGGTTTCTTGTGCGCCACCTGCCATAGTTTTTTATGGTTTTTGGTTAATAATAGTTTAAAATTTTAAAGAATGGAATATAATTTTAGTTGATGGTTAAATCAATTAAAAATTAACCTTTCATTGCAGTAAGCATATTGCCATATACCTTATTAAGGGTAGTAATGTTAGTCGTCAATTTAGACATTTGCTCTTTGAATACTAGAGATTCTTTACTTGCATCTGCCATACTTTCCATAGCTTGAGTAAGATTGCTATAGAATTTGTTCATTGCTTTCAAGTGACTGTTAGCATCTTTCAATTCCATTTCATATACAGCATTCAAACCAGCAAGGTTTTTAGTGATTGCTTGTACTTGAGCGTGGTATTCTTTAGCATCTTTAGCAGCATTAGACATTTCGCCCATTGCAGATACAGTAGAAGAGTAAGCAGAATTAAGGCTTGTAAGCGATTTAGATGCTTGTTTTAAATTATTAGAGTAGTCATTAGTAGAATTTACTGCTTCCGTAATACTTTTCATACGAGTAGCTGTATCATTCAAAGACTGAATACCTTGTCCGAAACGCTTGAATGAATCTGCTGTAAGATTAGCTTCTCCTAGCATTTTGTCAAGACCTGCCATAAGAGCAACATCTTTTCCATCGTCACCTTTCTTAGCTACAACAGCTTTTACATTTGCATCTACTAGACCTGGATAAACACGCTCCCACTCATAGTGTGGATTTGGTGGTTGTGCTGGTTCGAAAACACCGAATAAGAAGATAACTGATTCTGTTAATAGACCTACGATAAGCATAGGACCTGCACCTGGCCAGTGCATGATTTTGAATAAAGCACCTAATACTACAACGGCAGCACCTATACTGGTTGCCTTAGGGATTATTGTACGATAAAAACGTTGAAGTCCTGTTTCTTGAGCCATAGTTCAAACGATTGTTAGAGTTGAGAGTTGATTTATTAAAAAGAAGTTAAAATTTCAATGGATTAAATATACACAAATAGATTTATATAAAAAAAATTTTTTTAATTATATCTATAATCTTCTCCTAAGCAGTTTTAATCACTATTTAGTAATTATAGAATAGCTGAAGTAAATTACAAGTTTTATATAATTCTAGCAATGTATGTTTGTTAGTTACTCAAACTACTGATAGATAAGAGATTAATAATAAATTTGTCAAAAATAAGTTATTAAAAACTACTACTTGTCAGTTTGAATAGCCTAAATAAGTCATTTATTTGGAATGTTCCAAAGATTTTGTAAAAAAAATACCATTAAATGGAATAATTTAGAACGATTATTATGTTTAATCAACAAAAATTCAACATTTGAATCAATATCTTCCCATAGTTATTAAAATTAACGAAAAAATAATCATTTATTGTAACCAAATATAGAGTTTATACCTTGTTAGAGTATTTTGTCTTCTGTCTATTAAAGACATTAAACGTTTAGGCTAAAAATATATTCAGTTTTTATTTCAGTTGATATTTGTCTTCACAAATAAAATAATAGTTTGACGATAAAATATTTATAAAATTGTAATAAAAAAACAGATTATGCAAGTGATTTGTAAAAAATACAGAATTACTTTTTGTGTTTCCACTATTAAACCGATTTTACATAAAAACAATTTATTGAATTTTATATCAGCTTTTAACTTTTAAAAAGATATTATTTTTTATCACAAATATCATAGCTAATTTATGTTTGAGTAGGCTAACAAAACATTCTTTCGTTAAACATATATATTCAAACAAATTAACAGTCAATTATTATCGATAAAAATTATAAGCTGTTTTATAAAAAAAACTCATCTTCTAGAAAAACACAGTTAAATTGAGTGCTTTATCTTAAAAGATGAGTTTTTTAGTATTGTGTATAATCTAATAAATCAAATTACGACAATTAATTTTTTGTTAGAATTCCATTCCAGAAGAACGACCTAGGTAAGTCATTACACAACGGAAACCTGTATAAGCAGTTACAGAATCTTGATATTGATAGTTACGAGTACCTGTTTCGATAAAGAAAGCAATATCTTTCCACGAACCACCACGAACCAATTTACGAGGCTCACTATCATCAATAAAAGTAGGGTTCAAATCCCAAATAAGTGGCATTGCATTAGGCGCATACGCATCGTTACACCATTCAGCAACATTTCCTGCCATATCATAAAGACCAAAATCATTAGGGAAATATGCACCTACAGGGTTTGTATATTGGAAACCATCGTCAAAATAGTTACCACGACCTGGTTTGAAGTTGGCAAGCGCACAACCTTTAGCATTTCTTGTGTAAGGACCACCCCAAGGGTATTTCGCTACATCACGACCACCACGAGAAGCATATTCCCATTCAGCTTCTGAAGGCAAACGGAACATAGGAACTGGAAACTTACCAGCAGATTCTCTAGCTTCATTCATAAATTTAGTTCTCCATCCACAAAATGCTTTAGAAGCAAACCAACTTACACCTACTACTGGATAATCATCATAAGCAGGGTGAGCATAATAATTTTCTGTCATTGGATCGCCGTAGTGATGCGTAAAGTTTGTCATCCAAACTGTAGTATCAGGATAAAAACGTTCCTTAATTTCTTCTTCTGACAGAATCTCACCATCTACTGAATCTGGGTTTTCAGTCATTTCATCAATAAATTGACGATATTCATTATTTGTAATTTCTGTTTGATCCATATAGAAACCACCAATCGTAATCTGACGGTTCATATTGATTTTTGAAGATAAGATGTCTTGGTCGGCTTGTCCCATGTGGAATGTACCAGCAGGAACTACAATCATTCCATAAGGAATTTCTTGTCTCCAGCCTTCACGCCCTAAAGCGCCAGTAAGTTCTCCACTTTCTTGTAGTTTGGCTAGATTGCCTCCACCACCACAGCTTTGAAGAAAAAGGGCAGCAGTTACACCTAAAAGGACAGCCCAAATTGTACGAGTTGTACGGATTTTTTGTATCATGTTCGTAGTCATGTTCGGTTTTCTTGTTATAAAGGTCAAGAACGCATCTATTTTTAAATTTTCATCTTTATCACTATACAATTAAAGAAGAGTGAATAAGCAGATTATAGATTTGTTTTGTGATGAGTTTCTTAAAATATTAAGTAGTATTTTTAAAATACCGTATCTAAAATGCTTGAAAGTAAATTTTTAAATCAGATTTTGAGTCAGAATTAATTTCTTGATTGAGTAAACATAAAATAATAATGCCAAATCTAGTCTATTTATTGTTCAAATAATTTATTAATAATTGTTTTGAGCATTGAAATAGTAGTGATTAGCCTATAATTGTGTTTGTTGCTCTTATACTAATAACTACATTTTAGAGAGATTAGTATAGTTTTACCGAAATATTTCTCAAATTTATCGAATTTTTTTGTGTATTCGTCGAATCTAAGCAACTTTTTTTAACTCTTTTGTTAAAAAAGTGAATTATAAGGTAAAAATCAAATAATTCAATAGATTATTTGGTAAACATTCTTTTTTTATAAAGCTATTCGATAAAAAGATTTTAAAATTAATTTTTTTAGCAAATTAAAACCCGTTCTGTACTCTTAGAAACGAAAACGAGGTGTTCGTATTGTAGGAAGTACTTTAGGTTTTGGAGAAGGAAGACGATAGCCTATCGAAATCTCATGCGAAGTAGGTTGTTTTGCATCTTGTCCACTTGTTACCAAATCTAATGAATAGGTAATTCGGAGGTCTTTATTTTCTAACATATTTACACCCAAAATCAAAATTCCTGCATCAAGGTTATTTGAAGCCCTTGCCGAAATACCACCAAAATAAGTTTCATCATAATTCAATAAAATACTTCCTTCATACGATAATGCACCTGAAGTAAACTTCAAAATTGCTGAAGGTTGCAACATAAGAGAAGGAGAAACATCAAAGCTACTTCCACCCATCAAATAAATATGAGGTTTTAAAGAAGTAATATTAACTCCTGTGCTATAATCAAATTTAGATTGTAATAAGTGGTTTGTACTTATTCCTACATAATATCCCTTTACAGATTGGTAATACAAACCCACAGCTAAGTCGGGTTGAAACTGATTTTCTACTCCTGTACTCGGAATTCGTGGATCATTTTCATCATTTGGACGATACTGACTAAAATCAATTCTTTGATTATACATTCCTCCACGAAGTCCCAAAGAAATACGGTCTTTATTTTTTAGATTGAAGTGATAAGAGTATGAAATCTGAATTTCAGTACTACTCAAAGGCCCTATGATGTCATTTGCAATATGAAGTCCTACACCACTATTAATACGATTGAGTGGCATACTTACAAAACCAACTTGCGAACTAGGCGCACCACCATCGTCAAAAGTAGGTGAATAGTTTACCCATTGGCTTCTATGAAAAACGCCCATTGTTGTATAATCTGCATTACTTCCTGCTGTTGCTGGATTGAAATAAAGAGTATTGAACATATATTGGCTAAATTGTGCGTCTTGTTGTGCTAAAAGAGTTGTACTTACAAGACTTAGAAAAAATGTAGCACAGAAAAAAATAAGGCTAAAAAGTGAGCTAAAAACAGTAGAGAGAAAATATTTTTTCATGATTCAGTTACATTATATAGGATAAATGGCAATAGATAAACTTTATATTAAATGAAATTACAAGTATTCAGAAGGTCTTCATATAGAAAATTGTTTTGTATTTCTACATTTTTATCCAAGTGTAGTTGCATTCTATTTTAGAATAACTTTTGAAATGGATATGCTAAGTTAGTAAACTTTTAAAAAAACAAACTGAAAGTACAAACAAATCCATAAAAAATTCCACTCTTTAACAATTAAGATTGTATAAAAGGTGGAACTTGAAGCAAAATTAGAAAATAAATTGCTTACCTGTTTGAATATTTTTTTGGACTTTTGAATTACTCCTTTAAGTTATATTAAGTTATATATCGATATGATTTTATTAAATTAAAATCTTGTTTTTAGAGGTTTTTGAAATGTCTTAAAAAACAGCTTAAAACTCTTTAGGCATTACAACAGCCAAAATAAGATAAACAAGAATAGGCGAACCTACTCCAAAAAATGTAAAGAGAACAAATGCTATACGAATCAAATTGCTATCCCAGCCAAAAGCCTCTGCAATTCCTCCACAAACACCTGCTATAACTGAATCGTAAGTAGATCTTGTAAGTTTCATAAAGAAGATAGATTATTTTAATAGTGAGTAATTTATTTAAAAAAGTATGAAATTTTTAGATTAGACATACTCCTATATATAACTACGAATAAGTGTCTTATAGGGTTACAAAATAAATCAATTTGTTTAATAAAATAAAGAGTATTAGATTTGTTTTAGGGAAAACGCACGAAATTTTAAATGAATCATTTTATCGAATTTTGTGCTGTATTTTACCATTATCAAGGTCAATTTTTTAAAAAAATTAACC
>PFKD01000326.1:0-559 GCA_002784125.1 Flexibacter sp. CG_4_10_14_3_um_filter_32_15 | reverse complement strand
CCATAAAGTAGGGTTTGCAAACCCTACTTTATGGAAAAAAGACATTTACACAGAATAAAATTTGGCAAAGATTTGTCTTTTTTAAATGTCACTCATGTTGATTACTAATTATTATTTTTTATGCTCATTCAGTTTTCTTTGTATTTATCTTCATTCATCATATATATCATAAAAATCATTTACCAATAAGTTCAAGTCGTTTTTATTTTGTCCAACTACTTAATGGGGAGAAAATGAAAAATAAATTTCGTGCGTTTGCCCTAGATTTGTTTATAGTTAAGTTACTTAATTATATAAAAAATGGAATACTGACTTTATTACACAAGCTAATTCAATCAAATTTTTATGCTCAAACACTAAAATTTGTTTCAAAAAAAAACATTTGTGCTTCTTTAAAATAGAAATGTTATTTTTGTTTTTAAGTCATTTCGAAAAATCACTTGTAGAATTAAAAATCAGTCAAATAAATAGAAGAAAAATGGCTCTTCCGACAATTTAGCGAAATGTTGTATTTTAAGCCCTAACTTTTATTTTAATTTGGTCTGTACTGCAAGTCTGA
>PFKD01000177.1 GCA_002784125.1 Flexibacter sp. CG_4_10_14_3_um_filter_32_15 | reverse complement strand
CAATTTTGTTAGAAAAAAGGCGTTACGAAGCGTATCATTTTTAAGTAAAATACTATAATTTTCTTCGGCTCTTAAAGGTTTTATAGATGGTAATTCTTGCGCTTTCCCATGTAGTGCAATTAGAAAAAGCGTGAATGTGAAAAATATGTTTTTTATCATTGGATAATGAAATTTAAAGTTAAATTATCTTTGTTTTTTTGATTGAAATCTAATGGATTATGGTCAAAAACTTGATTTACTGAATTGGCAGCAATATCTTCCAAACTTGGATGTGCAAGGATTTGGTAACTCCCTTTTTTCCAGTTTTTATCTGGCTTAAAAGTATATTTTTGTTCTTTGTTTGTTAATGAAATTAAGCCGTGTATTTCTTTATTATTTTGAAAAACTTTTATTAAAGTTTGAGCAGAAATATGGTCTATTTTATCTTTAAAATCGATGGTAATGACATCCTGCGTATTGACTTTTGGCACTGTTAATTGCCACAATTTTGTGTCAGGAGGTAGTGTATCTTCTTGTACAGCTATAAAAGTTTTGGTAAAATTTTCTTTTAATTGTTGGTCGTTGAAATCAAGCAATAAACTATCAATGGTCAAGGTATATTTTTTGCCTACATCAAAAGCTCTACCCATTTTATTGTTTGCCAAAAGCCCTAATTTTACTCTTCCTGGATCTACAATTAGTGTAACTTTTGTTCGGTCTTCATTCCATAATTCATATTGATTTTCAAAGAAAACTCCTGTTATGTTTTTGCCTTCTTTGTTCCTTAATTTTATATGACTTAGTATATCCATTTCTTGCATTGGAGCAGAAAATTGAATATAAAAGCGCAAAATATTTACAGGAATACTATCAGTTGTTGGATAAACTGTAACAATTATAGGCTTGTCTTCTTGTCCGAAAACAGCAGGTATTGAGCATAATAATAATAATAAGTAACAAATAAGTTTTAGCATAAAAAATTAGTTTTTTCGCTCTATTCTAGTATCAGGTAAAAACCAAACTAAAGCAACTCCCATAAAACAGATAATTGCTATATAACTATGGATAAATGCAAGACCAATCCCTATACTATAAATAGCAAGTGAAATGTATTCTTTTTTGTGTGAGCCAATCATTTCATGGATTGAATCCGTTTTTTCATGATTTTTAAGAATGAGGATTTTTAATATAAGGAAACCTATACCACTCATCAGAAATACAAATCCATAAAGAGCAACAGGTACAGCCTCTATATGATTTTCTCCTATCTATGAAGTAGTAAAAGGAATTAAAGAAAGCCAAAATAGCAGATGTAAATTAGCCCAAAGTATTTTTCCATTTACTTTTTCTGTAATTTGAAAGAGATGATGATGACTATTCCAATAAATCCCTACATATATAAAACTTACGAGGTAAAACAAAAAGATGTTTTAGAAATTATGCAAACCTTTCAAAATCAACAAAAATCGTGGAATGATGGCGATTTGGAAGGTTTTATGAATGGATATTGGCAATCTGATTCACTCAAATTTATTGGAAAAAATGGAATTACATTCGGTTATGATGCTACTTTAGAGAATTACAAAAAATCATATCCAGATGTAGCAACCATGGGAATACTCAAATTTGATATTCTTTCTATTCAACAATTAGATAAAAAACATGTTTTTGTTATCGGAAAATGGCATCTCAAACGAGAAGAAAAAGAAGATTTAGAGGGGCATTTTACGCTAATTTGGGAGAAAATAAATAAAAAATGGGTCATTATTGCAGACCATTCTAGCTGAAATAAATTTTGAAGTTAGATTTTAGAAGTGAGAAGTAAAGTAAATACAATTTCTTTCTGAATAAAATCAATTAGCAAAAAAAATGGATTTAAACGATTGTGTTTAAATCCATTTTTTGTTTTTATACTGTTTCTGTCTTTAATAAATTTTCCTTGACTAAATATTCAGCAATCTGAACAGCATTTGTGGCAGCACCTTTGCGAAGGTTATCGGCTACAATCCACATATTGAGTGTGTTTTTCTGACTTTCATCTCTTCGTAGTCTGCCTACAAAAACTTCATCTTTTCCTTGAGAATTAATCGGCATCGGATATTCATTTTTACTCACATCGTCTTGTAAAATAATTCCTTCTGAATTTTTTAAGATTTTACGCACTTCATTCAAATCAAAATCATTCTCAAATTCTACATTGACGGCTTCTGAATGTCCTCCCATGGTAGGAATACGAACAGCCGTTGCAGTAATTTGAATAGAATTATCGTCCATGATTTTTTTGGTTTCCAAAACCATTTTCATTTCTTCTTTTGTATAACCATTTTCTAAAAAAACATCGATATGAGGGAGAACATTTAGGTCAATAGGGTGAGGATAGACTTTATTTCCTGTTTCTCCTTTTCGTTCACTCATTAGTTGGTCGACGGCAGCTTTTCCTGTTCCTGTTACAGACTGGTAGGTAGAAACAACTACACGTTTTACTTTATATTTTTTATGTAATGGATTAAGAGCTACTACCATTTGGATTGTCGAGCAGTTTGGATTAGCAATTATTTTATCATTTTCATTTAAATCGTGAAGTTCGTGAGCATTTACTTCTGGTACGACTAACTTATAATTAGGATTCATTCTCCAAGCTGAAGAGTTATCAATTACGATTGTTCCTTTTTCTGCAAACTTAGGCGCAAATTCTAAAGAAACCGAACCACCAGCCGAAAAAATAGCAATATCAGGGACGGCATCAATCGCTTCTTGCATACTGTGTACACGATATGACTTTCCATCAAATTCAATTTTATTTCCGACTGAACGCTCCGAAGCCACAGCGATAAGTTCAGAAATAGGAAATTTACGATTTTTCAAAACTTGTAACATTTGAGTTCCTACAAGTCCAGTAGCTCCTACAACAGCGATTTTCATTTTTAATAGATTTTTATGAGTGTAAAATAGATAGAACAAAAATAATGTTTTAGAATTGAATTTGTTTGAAAATTTAATTTCTAGAATTTATTTTTTGATAAATTAGCAAAAAAGTCATGAAAAAACGCTTTCCTATTTCTAGAAAAGCGTTTTTTTGAATATATAGATAAAATGATGATTTAGAATCAATCATTTGTAATTCTATTTATGTTTCTACTTATTTTTGTAGAACTACTTTTTGTACATATACTTTATCGCCGTTTACAGCTTTCAAGATATAAGTACCTCCTACAAATTTTTGGATATTCAATTCCATGTTTCCACCACCACGGTTAGAAGTACTTAATACTTCTTTTCCTGTAATCGTATAAACACGAACATCATAAGAACCAGTTACTTTAGGCAATTCGAAACGTACCCAGTCTTGAGTAGGATTCGGATATACTTTCAAGCTGATTGCATCAGTAGGGTTTAATAGACCAGTAACTACATCTTCGTTAGTAACACTTACACTACCTGTTTTTCCACTATATGCAGCGTCTGTACTAGCAGCAGTAAGGTTTACATTATAAGTAATATTACCGTCATTTTCTGTATCTGCAACACCTGTAACCGTTACAGTTTGTGGAGAAGCAAAGTTAGTAGATGTAAATGTAAGCGTTGCAGGGCTAACTGTACCTTCAGTAGGGTCACCACTAGCAACAGTAACAGTTACGTTAGCAGTTGGTGCAGTAGCTAATGCAACAGTAAATGTAGCAGTTGTTCCACTTTCTGAAGTGTTTCCACTAATTGCACTTACAGTAAGGCTACCTGTTGGATCTGGATCACCACCACCACGGTTGTAACTAATACCCATATCAGAAGACCAAGCACCACGTCCGTGTGTACCAATAACAAGTTGTCCGTCTTCTTCTTTTACAACAAGACTAAATACTGCAACAGAAGGGAATTCAGGAACAAGCTCCCAAGCAGCACCATTATCATAAGAAGCCACAAGACCAATTTCTGTACCTACAAAAAGAGTATCACCCCATACTACCATTGAGAATGGTACTACGTCTGGGAATCCTGTACGGCTAGTCTTTCCTAGACCATACCCAGAAACTTCTCTCCAAGTTTGTCCTAAGTCTGTTGTACGCCATACTTTACCTACTTCACCTTGTCCGAATAACATATATGCTGTATTCTTGTCTTCAGGGTCAGTAGCAAAACCAGACATTACACCAATATTAATTGGATTAGGAAGTGCTGTAAATGTTTCACCACCATCTTGAGAAAGGAATAGTGTACGTTCTTCTGACATTCCAGTACCTGCCCAAACAATGTTTGGATCTGCTAAAGAAGGAATTACTCTTGTAGCAGAACCTGCAAAATTCCAAAGTTCGTTATTGATACTTTTTCTATTCCAACGTTGTCCAAAATTTGTAGATTTATAAACTCCACTAGCACCTACTGCAAATACTACATCTGGAGCTAATAAAGAATAACCTAAACGAGAAATGAAAGGAGCATTTCCACCATCACCTCTGTCACTAAGACCATTAATAGCACTCACAAAGCTGTTACCTCCATCTGTAGAACGAAATACATTGTTATTTTGAGATGTAATAAGTACTAAGTTAGGATCTGTAGCGTGCCATACTGATTCCATACCATCACCACCACCTACTTCATTATGGTCTGAAGAAGCTGTAGGGTCTGCAGGTGAAAGCCATGAACCATTGTCTTGCATACCACCTACATATCTATTTTCAGTAGGGTGTCTATCTACTTTGTAATATTGTGAAGTAACAATATTATTTGTAGCTAAATTATCTACTTCTACCCAAGTGCTTCCATTGTCATCAGAATAAGCAAGTCCACCATCATTAACAGAAATCAAGCGAGTATTTCCTGCATATTTAAGCATGTGATGATCTGGGTGTAACTCAAACAGATCATTTCCTGTGTTGTTATCACTACGGTAGGCATCACTCACACGAGTAATACTACTGTTTTGGTAAGTTGCTCCTCCATAATTAAAACGAAGTATAGAAGTAGCATTTGTATCAAATGTTTCTCCTGCTGTAAGGAATGGCCATACAAAGTAAATTTGATTTACTTCGTGTCCTGCTGGAACAGCTACACGAGGATCTGGAGTTGTTGCATCATAAGGAATAGCATGAACAAACATGTACTCACGAGTATTCAATAAATCTGGGTCATTATCATCATCACGTTCTGTCCAAGTAAATTCACCATCATTTTGTTGGTCACGGAAAGAAAACATAAGTTGTTGGTCGTTTTCTATATCCCATACTTGAAAAGGAACATCTACATAGTCTTGATAAACGTACTGATTAGCAGGAACACCTGGCCCTACACCACCACCACCAGCTACAAAACGGTGTGCTTTTTGAGTTAAACCAGAACCAAATCTAATTTCCACACTTATAGCTTGAGTAGGGTTATTTACTTCTAACTGTCCTCCTAATAATGTAAAACCTTGAACATTAACAAGACTAAGAAAGCCCGTGTTTTCAAAATCTGCTCCTAAGAATTGACGAGGTCCTGTACGAGTATTTCCAGGATTTATTTCTGTTGTCCACAAATCTACACCACCCCAATAAACTCTATTTTCGTTTGTTGGATCTATTACAATACAGTTGTCATATCCACCTTGTCCACCCATATAATCTTGAGTTTTTTGACGACCATTTTCTTCTACAATCGTCCAAGAAACACCTCTATCTGATGACCTCAGAAGACGAGATACACCACCGTTTATATCAACAGAAGCATACAATACAGCAGGGTTAGATGGAGAAATATTAATCTCTTGACGACTAATACCATTACTTTCCGTATCCTCTACTGCTGCAATAGAAGTAAGGTTCATAGGTGTCCAAGTAAGACCTGCATCTGTAGAACGAAATGAGGTAGTAGGTACTATACCAGTAGCATACATATTATTGAAATTGCCTGGCTCTGCTATAATTTGTTGAAGACGTGTACGAGTACTAAGGGTAGGAGTCCAAGAGTTTCCTCCATCAGTAGATCGAAGAACGTAACCTGTCCACTTATCTTCAGGATCATTAAATTGAGAATCAATAAAACCCGAATAACCTGATGTTACCAAAACTACATCAGGGTTGGTGGGAGATACAATTACACGAGTAGCTTGTAGGAAATTTGTTACACGTGGTATAGTAGAACTAAGGCGACTCCAAGTATCACCACCGTCAGTAGATTTGAATACACCACCACCATTAATACCATTACCACCAAAGATTGTTTCTCCTGTTGCAGCATACATTATGTTCGGATTAGATGCTGCTTGTGCAATAGAAGTAATACCTAGGTGAGCCATATCACCAGATTTGTCTTCCCAAGTTGCCCCTCCATCAGTAGTTTTCCAAATACCACCACCAGCAGTACCCATAAACCACGTATTATTAGAAGCATCTCGGCTATCAACAAGAATAGCACGAGAACGACCTGCTACATTTCCAGGTCCACGTTCATCAAATGTAAACGCTTCTGTGCGAGCACTACGAACATTAGATTGAGATTTTTCTAATTCTAATTGACGATATCCTGCTTTGTAAGAAGGATATTTTTCTCCATCCTTAGTACGAATAGCGTTCATATATTTAAAATAACTAGGCGCTTCCATTGTTTTGAAATAGCCTTCCTTGTTATGTTTGGCTGCTTTTTTATCAACCTGTTGTTTTGCCCACTCTTCTGCACTTATTGCAGTATCTTGATTTTCAGATACATTAGCTGAACTATTATCGTTTAGCTGTGAATATCCAAAAATACCTGCACTAAGCCCAAGAGCTGTTGCACCGACTAAAAGGTACTTTTTGTTCATCATTTATAAAAAATTAAAGTAAAATTGATTTATTTATTTGAATTTTAATTGAGTTCGGAGGAAGTCTTGTATTGAGTTTCTCTAAATGTAAAGATAGTAGTCAAATTGTATTTTACCAAATAAATTAGCAATAATTAATCACTATGTTAGAAAATTATTCTAATAATTGGAAAATTAGAAACAGAAAAATTCTTTAGTAAGTAATAAGACATACATAACTAATGTAACAGATAATGATAATTAGAACACGAATTTTACAGATTTTACGAATCACCACAGATAACTACATTATCGAATAACGGGCGTATAACAAAATGTCGTTTTTAGTAGGGAAAAGGCTTGCCTTTTCTAGGGTAAACGCACGAAAGATTTATGCAAAAACTAATTCTTCTAAGTAGTCTTTATTAAGGCTTGCCTTAAACTTTTTTT
>PFKD01000025.1:204-7055 GCA_002784125.1 Flexibacter sp. CG_4_10_14_3_um_filter_32_15 | reverse complement strand
TTTTCCATAAAGTAGGGTTTGCAAACCCTACTTTATGGAAAAAAGACATTTACACAGAATAAAATTTGGCAAAGATTTGCCTTTTTTAAATGTCACTCATGTTGGTGATTTAATTATTCCTAATAACGAATTAAAAATGAGCTTATTTTCAAATTTTTCTAAATTATAGAGTTGTTTTGTTTTAGCTTGCCTTTTGATAAACAGCTTCTTTCCAATGTTCTAAAATAGGATTCATTTTTTTGAACCAAAGAGAAGGCACAAGAGCCATCAAAATCATAGTCGGATAGCCAGAAGGAAGCTGTGGGCTTTCATCAAAATGCCTCAAAACTTGATATTCTCTAGTAGCAAAGGCGTGGTGGTCAGAATGGCGTTGCAGTTGGAAGAGAATAAAATTACTTACTTTGTGGCTACTGTTCCACGAATGCAATGGATTTACTCGTTCGTATCTGTTTGGTGCAATTTCTTTTCTGACTATGCCATAATGTTCTACATAATTGACAGCTTCTAAGAGCGAAAATCCAATAATTGCTTGAAATATCAATAATAAAGGAACTTCCCAAGCAAAACTACCTTTATGAACTGAAAAATAAAGTGTCGAAATAATCACTCCCCAAATAGGTAAAATGGTGTACCAAATCATTGCATTTTCACTACTTTTTATGGGTATATTTTTGCGTTCTAGTCGTTTGTTTTCTAATTTCCAAGCGTGTTTGTAGCTTTGAACTACACTTCGTTTCCAAAAATGATAAAAATTTTCGTTTTTCTGTGCCGTAGCTGCATCGTGTGGAGTAGCTACCCAAACGTGATGCCCTCGGTTGTGTTCGATGAAAAAGTGCATATAACCCACTGTAAATAAAAGCACTTTACTAAAAAATTGGTCTAGTTTGTCCGTCTTGTGTCCTAGTTCGTGTGCTACTGTGATTCCTACACCTCCTGTAACCAATCCTAACGAAATAGTAAAGCCGACTACCTCCCACCAACCAAGTGTGTTAGAAATGATAAGAGTCATAGCCCAAGTCAAAAGACCAAGCTGAATAAAAACCCAAATATAAAGAACAAATTTAAAGAATAGTTCTTGACTTAATTCTTTTTCGTCTTCTTTCTTAATATTTTCTATATCTGTGCCGATATAATGGTCTAAAAGTGGAATTGCGCCAAAGACAAATAGTATGGTTAGATAATTTCCCATTCCACCCAAGTTATAACCCAAAATAAACATAAAGGGAAGAGAAAAAGCACTAAAGAATCCTAGTTTTTTGGAGAGTTTCATAATTTTATTGTACTATTGATTTTATAAATTATTCTATCTAACTTTATATAGTCAAATTTAAACACTCTAAAATACAAAATAAATTTATAATTCATTCTCTTAACTAAAATTTTATTTCGAAATAAGAAGACATAAAAAAAGGCTATCATGTTTTAAATGATAAACCTTAATTATTTTTTGATTAAAATAGCTCTTTCAAAAAGCTATTTTGAATTTTTACATACCTTCTGTAGACTCAGTAGCAGTAGAATCATCTACAGTAGAATCATCTACAGTAGAATCTTGTGCTTCCATCATGTTTTCAGCAGAGTTATCTACAGCGTTAGTAGTTTCGTCTTGAAGTAAGTCATCTGTAGTAACTTCAGTAGCAGTAGAGTCAGCAGCAGCATCATCGCCAGATTTTGCACCACCACAAGCAGTAAAAGCTAAAGTAGAGAATGCTACAAGAGAAGCGAAAGCGATAGTTTTAAGAGTTTTCATGTTTTTTTCTGTTTAAAAAGAATTGTTCGTTTAGAGAGAACTAAATGAGTAAGTAGTAATTGTTAAAGAAGTATTGCACCTTGCATAACTTTCAACAATTCAAGCCACAAAATAATACTTAAAAAATCAGAAAAGCAAAGATTATTTGAAATTAATTTTGTTTTTTTGAAAGGTGAATAAATATGCGTTCTGCATTACGAAAATTTTACCTATAAGTTTATATGAAAAACATGAAAAGTACAATAAAACAAACTCTAAATCTAAATAACCCACTCATTTTCAATAATTTGATTTTTCGGCTGCTTATCGGTATTATTTATTTTACTTTTTCTTTACAAACTCTCTTATTTGCACAAAATGAAGACAATATAGCTTTAGGCGAATGGCGAACTCACTTGACTTATTTTGATACCCAAACACTTGCTACAAGTACTGAAAAAGTTTATGTTGCTTCTCAGAATGGACTTTTTTTTTATGATAAAGAATTTTCAAGTCTTGAGGTTATTTCAAGAATAGACGGACTCTCTGATATTGGGATAGCCTATTTACAGTATCTGCCAAATATAGATCAGCTTCTAATTGCTTATAAGAATGGAAATATAGATTTTTTATCAGATAATGAAATTAAGAATTTTCCTGTCTTTTTTGAAAATGCAGCCATTTTAGACAAACAAATTTATCATATCTATTACCTTCAAAATGTAGTTTGGATAAGTACAAATAATGGTATTTTAGAGATTGATGTAGAAAGTTCTACCAACAAACGTATCCGAAATTCCTATCAAAATTTAGGAGAAAATGGAGAAACAATAAACGTATTTGCTACCACGATTCAAGACAATATTATTTATGCTGCCACAGAACAAGGAGTTCGATATATTTCCTTAAATGCTTCTGTAAACAAAAATGATTTTAGAAACTGGCAAACCATTCCCTCTACTCAAAATAAAGTAGTAGAGTCTATTGGTTCGAATGGCTCAATAGTATTTTTTTCAATTCAAAATGAAGGTGTTTTTAGTTACAATGGAACAACAAGCAACCAAATTACTCAAATTCCGATTGAGTCTGTGTATGATATAAGTGAAGATAGAACAAATTTAACAAGCGTTTTTATATCGTCTGAAACAGGAGTTTATCAAATTGAAGGTTCATTTTCCTCACTTCAAGTAAATAAAATAGAAAATGACTTAATAAAATCGCCTCGTCAGACCATTTCTGAAAATGGAACGCTTTGGATAGCTGACAACAGAACAGGATTAGTTACCAATACTAATTCTAATTTTGTTTCTCTCTTTCCTTCTGGAACATATAGCCAAAATACGTGGGGATTTACACAAGCAAAAGGAAAAATTATTGCTTTTTCGGGAGGATATCAACAGCCTTTTAGACCTCTAAACCGAACAACAGGTTTTTATGTTTTCGAAAATGGAACATGGACAAACTATAATGCTGAAGATAGAGATATTACCAGCAAACCCATTCCAAATGTTAGAGATTTGGTGGGTGCAACTTATTCAGAAACTGAAAATAGAGTTTATTTTGCTTCTCTTCAAGATGGTATCTTAGTTTGGAATTTAGCTGATGACACATTTTCTGTTTTTGATTCGCTTAATTCTCCTCTGCCTCATAACCGAGTTATTGATGTAGAAACTGATAATTTGGGTAATCTTTGGGTAGCTCTTTCTAGCAGTACTTTGAGAGAAGATGCTTATTTCAGAAAAAAGCCGAATGATGATGCATCTTCTGCTTGGAAAGGATTTCGTTTTAATCAAACCCGAACTACTTTTCCTTTATCCCTTGAAATAGATGAAAATAATAATGTTTGGGCTAGGCTGAGTCGTTTTGTACAAGGGGGGATTTTGGTTTTTAATGAAGAAGGCGAAAATACAATTTTGATAGAATCTGTAAATTCAGGAAATTTGGCTTCTAATGATGTAACGACTTTAAAGTCTGACCAAAATGGAGTGATGTGGATAGGAACTCCAGCCGAAGTAAGTGCAAGTGTACGTACTTTTTCTGATATTTTTGGCTTGTTTCGTAGTCAAGATTTGAATGCTAGAGATGTTTTTTTTCAGTCTAGGCAGTTATTAAGAGATGAAACTATTACCAGTATTTCTTTAGATGGAGGAAATAGAAAATGGTTTGGTACTACCAATGGTGCTTGGCTTTTTTCAGATGATGCTTCCAAACAGTTTTTAAATTTTACAGTAGAGAATAGTCCTCTTTTTAGCAATCAGATTTTAGATATTGAAGTTCAAGACGAAACTGGCGAAGTATTTTTTGCTACTCCCAACGGAATTATTTCGTATCGTGGAACTTCAACAGTAGCCAAAACAGATTTTTCAAGTGTAAAAATATTTCCTAATCCTGTCCGACCAGAATTTAATGGTGTAGTTGCTATTGAAGGACTGACTCAAAATGCAAATGTTAAGATTACTGATATTAGTGGGCGTTTGGTGTATGAAACAGATTCTTTTGGTGGAACAGCTACTTGGAACGGTACAGATTATAATAATGTAAAAGCAAAAAGTGGCGTTTATTTGGTCTATGTTTCAATGCGAGATGGAAGTGAAGGTTTTGTAGGAAAGATTATTTTTGTAGAATAAAGCAGCAATATTTCAGTTTTGAGCGTATAGACAAAAACGAATTATTGTATATTTACATTGTTTTAAGAATTTTGATTTATTATTGCTAATTAGAGTTTCAGTTTTTGTGCTAATTTTTGTAGTACTATTTTACATTTTATCAAACCTCAAGTTGTTTCTATCTAATCTTAATTTAGGTAGATCAATTTTATTCTCTTACTTATTTTTATATTATCCAAAAAATCTATATCTATGAAATTTAATTTAAAAAACACAGTTTTTGCTCTCGCTTTTTTAGCTTTTTCATTCTCGTTGTGGTCTTGTAAAGATGATACCGAAATAAACCCTGATGCTTCTATGTCTGCTCTTTTAGATGGAACACCTTGGAATGCTTCTTCTACTGGTATCAAGTCAGGAAATACTATAACATTAGTAGGTAGTAGTAATAATGGAAAAACTATCTCAGTTTCTTTTAAAGCAGAATTAGGGACACAGGATTTGAGTGCTATAGACTCAAGTGGAGTTGATTTAGTACCTGTGGTAAATTATAGCCCAACTCCTATTCCTAGTCCGTCTAATACATTAAGCTCTGCTACTTGTACTTCGCAAACTGGTCAGATTACAATTACTGAAATGGATACACAAGCAAAGACCATTTCAGGTACATTTACATCAAAGGTATGTACATTCAATAACTCTATAGAAATTACTCAAGGCACAATCAATAAAGCGAAGTATAATTAATCTTTAGCCATAGACTAAAATTTATGCTACAAGTTTCTCAAAACACCATCAAATAATTTTTATTATAAAAGCTGCAACACTAAAATTTGTAGCTTTTTTTGTTGTATTTCTGTAGCTGATGTTTTTCAAGTGTCAGAAATGATATTCAAATCTTTTTGTTGTAAAATTACGTAAATTAAAAATGTGCTTATTTTATAAAAAAAACATTTATTCCATTCTTAAAATGATAAATTTAATGTCTAAAAATAATAGTTTGATAAAAATCGTATTTCTTTCTTTTTTCTATTTAGTTTTTGTAGCTCATTTATTTAGCCAAAATCCAGAAGAAGTTTACAATCAATACAAAAAAGAATTTCCTGATAAAATGGCTGTTTTATTAGAGAAAAATGATGAAATAACGATTGATTTTGAAGGCGATACCGTTTCAATTTTACATACAGAATACGAAGATTTATTATTTCTGACAGATAGGTCAGTAGGATTAGCTTCTCAAAAGGCGTATGAATCTTATTTTTCTAAAATTGAAAGTATTGATGCGATTACACTTGTTCCGAATGGAAAACGCTACAAAAAAAAGAAAGTAGAATATTTTAAAAAGGAAAAAGAATCTTCTTCTGGAATATTTTATGATGATTTGGAATCGACAAATTTCATTATGCCTAATGTTTCGCCAAAGGCTCGCACACAGGTTGAGATTACTCAAAATATCAAAGACCCACGTTTTTTGAGTTCGTTTTATTTGGATAGTTACGTTCCAATAAAATCAGCTAAACTGACCTTGAAAGTAAATAAAAATATAGAAATTGCTTACAAATTATTCAATACAGAAGACGTAAAAGTAGATTTTCAGAAAACAGAAAAAGGCAATTATATTATTTATGAATGGAAAGCTAAAGATTTAGAAGATTTTAAAGCCGAAGATGATGCGCCTCGTAGAAATTATTTTTCTCCACACATTGTCTATTATGTTACTCAAATAAATTACCCAAACCGAACACAAAAAATAGCTAAAAGTGTAGCAGATTTGTACGATTGGTATGCTGATTTGTCTTGTAAAGTAAACTTAGAAGACGATGCAGAATTATTCAAAACCGTCAAAGAACTCACAAAAGACGTAACAGACGAGCAAGAAAAAGTGAAAAATATTTTTTATTGGGTTCAAGATAATATCAAATACATTGCTTTTGAGGATGGAATGCAAGGTTTTATTCCAAGTGAAGCGAGTTTTGTCTATTCAAAACGCTATGGAGATTGTAAGGGAATGTCATCAATTATCCATAAAATGCTCAATATGGCAGGCATAGAAAATACCTATCTGACGTGGATTGGTTCGAGAAGTTTGCCTTATAAATATTCTGAAATCCCTACTCCAATTGTAGATAATCACATGATTGTAACCTATCAACCAACAGAAGGCGAGTTTATTTTCTTAGATGCAACTGATTCCTACTCTCCTTTTGGTTTTCCTTCTTCGATGATACAGGGCAAGGAAGCTCTTTTAGGAATGGGAAGAGAAAAACACAAAGTTACTTTAGTTCCGATTATTAATAAAGAAAAAAATTACTCAACTGAATCGGTTACACTTTCTATTTCTGATAAAAATTTGGTTGGAAAAGGACACTATTCAGCAGAAGGTTATCCAAAAGGCTACATGACACATTATATAGACGGACTTTCAAAGGAAAATGAAAAGCGTTATATGAGTCGTTATTTTACCAAAGGAAACAATAAATTTTTTGTAGATGATTATACAATCAATAATCTAAACGAAA
>PFKD01000025.1:0-179 GCA_002784125.1 Flexibacter sp. CG_4_10_14_3_um_filter_32_15 | reverse complement strand
TTGGAACCATATGAAGATTAAAGTAGACGGTGATAATGTCACTTCATGGTTAAACGGTACTGAGATGGTTTCCCTTACGGATGAAATAATTGGAGAAGGTGAAGGATCTGTTTTATTACAGATACATGATGGTGGTGGTATAAAAGTAAAATGGAAGAATATTGAAATTACTCCTTTGG
>PFKD01000451.1 GCA_002784125.1 Flexibacter sp. CG_4_10_14_3_um_filter_32_15 | reverse complement strand
ACTTTGTAAATTGAATTTACTCTGATAGTTAAAGTGTGTTTAAATACACTGAAAGCAGTATAAAAAGTTTCGTGCGTTTACCCTAGTTTACTTGTGATTCTTTAGATGCTACTCAAAATAAATATTATTTTCAAGCACACAGAAAAGCTATTGGAGATTCTATTATCTACTTGTATGGAGAATTAGATAAGAACATAGTAGGAGCGTTTTATTATAAAATCAATTTGAATGATAGTTTATATAAAATTCAAGCAGACACTACATTAGCTTCAATAATTAAGAAGGAAATAAAAGAAAATAAAATAGGTATGCAGTATGTACATTACAATGGATTATCTCAAGTTAATTATATTGGTAACAATATCATTGAATTTAAAGATGAGTATAATTTTTTGCTGTATTGGGGAATTTGTCGGAAACGTGATAATAATTTAGAAATTACTATTATTCCAAAAGGTGGTTTTTCAGTTTATGGAGAAAATGCTGATAGAATAACAGAAAAATTTATAGAACTAAATTCTTTTCAATACAAAATATATATATATAGAAGAAAAATTTTATAAATTTTAGAGTAATAAACCTCTGTTTCAAATATTGATACTTGGAACAGAGGTTTATTTTATCAATAAAAAATTACAATAAAGAATCATCGGAAGTATCTTCTATATCTTCTTTGATATTACGCAGCATAGTTTTGATGTAATGGCGATTGCGTCTATTTTTACGTGTTTTGGCACGTTTTCCAAAATGCTTATCTACTACCAAATCTTCAAAATCAGAGACTTTTTCTATACTTTTTGTTTGATTTACTTGGGTTCGTTTTGGCATTTTTTAGTCAATTTAGTTGTATTTCTACAAAGTATTTGTACTTCAAAAATGTTTTTTAACGTAACGAACGGTTCGCTCAAAGCGAACCGTTCGTTTTGTTTAGGATAAAGGCATCAACCATTTTCTCAAATTCTCTTTCTGCTCTTCACTTGCATCTTCCTTCATAGTCAATTTAATATTCGGATATTGATTTTCGTCGTATTTTGTAGTGATAGTATGAAGCTGATTATCTCTAAAAAACGAAATTTCTATCTCTTGTTTTCCATCTTTTACAGCTTTTTTCAAAATTGTATTTGGATTGATAGCATCTAATTTATAGGAATTAATAGCTATAATTTCATCATTGACAGTCAAAAATTTTGCTACTTCGCTGGTTGGAGAAAAACCGACTACAAAATATCCATTATTTACTCCATTGGTTTGAAAGACCGTTTTTAAGCCTAATCTTCTTTCTATTTCGTTTTCATTGTGGATAAATTCTTTCTCAATTCCAATAAAATCAAAGGCTTCTTTCAAATGAATATCTAAAGCGTTTGGCGAATAAATACAGGTTTCAAAATAATCTTTAATATGCTCTCCTGCAATTTCATCGACTACATTATGATAATCTTCTAATGAATAACCAATTCCTTTTTTACCATAATTTTTCCATAATTTTACCATTACAGTATCCAATGATTTTTCATGATTGCTAGATTTTCGGAGTTTCATATCCAAAATAAAAGCAGCCATTGCACCCTCTACATAAATTGAAGACTTTCGGTTCGGAATGCCTAACTCATAGCCATCAAGCCATAAATCATACGACGAATCAGCCACAGAAAGATTAAGTCTTCCATTATTATGAAAGTGTCTTTTTAGTAAAGTTTCAAAATCTTTAAGGTAATATTCTTGCGACCAAACACCACTTCTACATAAAATATAATCGCCATAATAAGTAGTCAAACCTTCAGCTACAAAACCAGTCTTGAAATACGTTTCTTTAGACAAATCGTAAGGCATAAGTTCTTTCGGACGAATTCGCATAATATTCCAAAAGTGAAAAAGCTCATGCGAACTAATTCCCAAAAAGTCATTATAACGAGCCACTCCGTCCATATCATAATCAGCTCCCAACGTAATGACGGTAGAATGACAATGTTCTACACCGTGATACTTTGAATACGGCAAAATCTGGAACATAAAGTGATAATCCGTACTTGGAAAATCTTTAAAGAGTGCAATTTGGTCTTGCGTAAATTTCTGAAATTCGTTTACAGCTTTTTCAAAATCAATTTTCCAATCTCCTTGAATCCAAATATGAAAATTTGCTTCCGAATTGGCTACTTTGTAACTTTTGTGTTGTAATGTATCAGAAGCAATCAAAGGCGAATCTATCAAATGGAAAAAGTTTGTAGCAATCAAAAAATGCCTGTCTTTGCCTTGGGTTTTTTCCGTTTTTTGCTCTAATGCACACGCAATTTTATAACGAGAAGGCATTTCTATATGAACTCTATACATTGAATCTGGACGGTTTTTGACTTCCAAACAACAACAAATAAAATTCAAATAAATTTGTTTTTCGTCCACATAACAACCTCCTGCATCCATTTGATTGGCATAATAGGTATAATGAACTTTTACTGTTTTTGCACCTTTTGTTTTTACTCTCCAATTATCTTTTGTAGCTTTTGAGAATTCTAATGGTTTGTCATTTTCATCAAAAACATTAAATTGAGCTATATTTTTGGCAAAATTTTGAAGTGTATAACGCCCCGGTCGCCACGCTGGAAGTTGAAGAGAAAGTTCTTTTTCCATAATCTCATCGACGTGATTTATGGTAAGTTCGATATTGATAAAATGATGATGCGCTTGTGTGTATGAAATTTTATAATCTAACATTTGAAAAGAATAGAGTAAATTTGAAAAAAAAATGTAGCCGACAGTTTCCAACTGTCGTTTTAAAATATATTTCTGACACTTGGAAAGTGTCAGCTACTTCTGAAAATATAATGAAAATTTTACTAATACAAACAGCTTTTATAGGCGATGTAATTTTAGCAACTTCGCTTATTGAATCTATTTATAAAAAATATCCTTCTGCACAAATTGATTTTTTACTTAGAAAAGGAAACGAAAATCTACTTCAAGAACATCCTTTATTGAATGAAGTTTTGATTTGGGACAAAAAAAATAAATATAAAAGTCTTTTCGAATTGATAAAAAAAGTCAGAAAGTCGTCTTATGATGCTGTTCTGAATTTACAACGTTTTGGTACAACAGGACTTTTGACGGCTTTTTCGAATTCAAAAGTAAAATCAGGATTCAAAAAAAATCCGTTTTCGTGGGCTTTTACGCACAAATACGAACATATCATTACAACAGATTTATTTTCTCCTCATGAAGTAGAAAGAAATAGTGAAGTATTAGAAAGCATAGGAATTAATGAAGTTGCAAGGCCAAAATTATATCCTTCTCAATCTGATAAAGATAAAATAAAGGAATTTATTCAAAATGATTTTATTTGTATTGCGCCTACTTCGGTTTGGTTTACCAAACAATTTCCTTTACATAAATGGATTGATTTTATAGAAAAATTGCTTTTAAATAGTGAAAATAATAAAATTTTACCTCAAAACTTTACCATTCATTTATTAGGTGCGCCATCAGATGCAGAAAATTGTCAGAAAATAATTGATACAATAGAAACAAAATTAAAAGAATCAAATCAAAATAATTTAAAATTCAAAGTAGAGTTTAAAATTGAGAATCTTGCAGGAAAATTATCTTTGATGCAATCAGCAGCCTTGATGGAACACTCAAAACTTGTCTTGGCGAATGATTCTGCACCTTTGCATTTGGCTTCTTCTGTCAATGCGCCTGTTTGTGCCGTTTTTTGTTCGACTGTTTCTGCTTTTGGGTTTACGCCTCTTTCTGATAAATCATTTATTGTCGAAACTCAAAAAGAGTTAGATTGTCGTCCTTGTGGTTTGCACGGATTTAAAAATTGTCCAAAAGGTCATTTTGAGTGTGCAGAGAGCATAAAAACAGAACAGATTTTGGAGGTTGTGAAAAGTATTCTGTAAAACAGACATCCCTGTCTGTTAGGGTTTTATGAATTTTTGCACAGACAGGGATGTCTGTGATACGTTGTGATTAACATTTTTTAATAAAAACTTTTGCAATTAGAGGTTGATAAAAATAAGTTTTGGGTATAAAGAAGTAAAGCAACTCATCCATAGTTCTGCTTTAAAGAAATTCAAGACTGTATTATCTTTCCCCTTACTGAAAAAAGCATTGTTTGTATTGAACAATGCTTTTTTGTTTTTTGTATATTTGTAAGAGAATTAAAAATGTTACCATAATTAAATAAAAATGCTTAAGGAAAAAATACAGATAAAAGTAATAGAAACTACTAAAAATAAATACGGACAATATTTTACGCCAAAAATCATAGCTGATTTTATGATTGGTTTGGCAGATATAAATGATGATTCTAAAATTTTAGAGCCTTCTTGTGGCGAAGGAGTTTTTTTGAAAAGTTTGCAAAAAGAAGGATTCGAAAAAAATATAACAGCGTATGAAATTGACAAAGACTTAATAAAGGATTCAGTAAAAGAATTGAATGACAATTTTGATGTAATTTGTGAGAGTTTCATTTCGGCAAAAATCAATCAAAAATTTGATTTAATTATTGGAAATCCTCCTTACATACGATGGAAAAATCTTGAAGAAGAATTAAAACAAGAATTAGCTAAAAGTGAGTTATGGAACACGTATTTTAATAGTTTGTGTGATTATTTGTATATTTTTATTCTGAAATCTATTGAAGTCTTGGAGGAAAATGGACAACTTATTTTTATTTGTCCAGAATATTGGCTTAACACCACTCACTCTTTATCACTTCGAAATTATATGGTAAAAAATGGTTATTTCGAAGCCATTTATCATTTCAATGAAACGCCTATTTTTGACAATGCGACGGTTTCGGTTATTGTGTTCAAGTACATCAAATCAAAAAATAAAATTCCATTTATAGACATTGTAAAGTATCACAAAAACAAAAAAATTACGGCTGAAATTATAGAGCAAATAAAAACAGAAAATAGTAATGAAATAGAACATTTTAAGGTAAAACAATTTGAAGCAAATAAAAGATGGTTATTGACAGATGAAAGTGAGGTTTTAGAAATAGAAAATTTTGAAAAAGCCTGTCAGATTAGTAGCAGTAATGAAGTTACAAGCAATGATTTATTCAGTAATTTACCAGAAAATCAACCAAAAAATAAGCTAGAAAATAGATTAGGTAAAAATATTATTTATTCTACCATAAATGATATTTGTGATATTGGAAACGGAATGGTATCTGGATTAGATAAGGCTTTTCAGTTAGACAAAAAAACAGATAAAGAAATTTTAAATTTACTTTCAGAAAAAGAAAAGCAAAGTACAATTTCAGTTATTAAAGCCAAAAATTTAATTTCTTTTACTTACAATGAAATTACGCCTTATATTTTTTTGAATGAAGAAAAAGTGAAGGTAGAAGACGAGAATAAACTATTAACTGATTATCCAAACTTTTATAAAAAGCTAAAACCATTACAAGACAAGTTAGAAAAACGCTATCAATACAATCGAAAAATAAATTATTGGGAGTGGGTTTTTCTTAGAAATTACAATTTATTTAATTCTGACAAACCTCGTATTTTTGTTCCTTGCAAGGAACGTATATCGAATAAAAATTATTTTAGATTTAGTTTTGTAGAGCAAGGAATTTTTCCGACACAAGATGTAACAGCACTTTTTTTGAAAGAAAATGTAAAAGAAAATATTTTTTATGTGTTGGCATTTCTGAATAATCCTAGAGTTTTTAATTGGCTCAAAAATAAAGGAATCATAAAAGGAAATATTGTTGAGTTTTCTGAAAAACCTATTTCAAGTATTCCATTTAGAAAAATTGATTGGAATAATGAAAAAGAAATACAACTTCATAATCAAATTGTAGAATTGACAAAAATTTTTATTTTGGAAAGAAAACAGGAGATTTTGGAAGAGATAAATCAGTTGTTTGATGTTTTATTAAATCATGAAATCAACCAAACTAATTAAATTCAAACTATGTCAATAGTCAATTATCAAGATTTGAAACTTCAACTAATTGGAAGTAAAGTTTCAAAACCTTTATCAGGAACGCTGTCTGGACATGCAGCAGGAGAGCCTTTTGACAAACATGTTTATGCAGAATTAAAAAAAGAATTTCCAAAACAGACCTTTAGGCAATACAAATATTTGAATGATTTGTACAGCAAAAATCCTAAAGTAATTACTTTTGAAGAAAGGCTACATTTGTTCAATTCTCCTACCGTTATGTTTCTTTTGAGTAGAGGAAAACAAGCAACTTCAAAATGGGATTTAGATAATATTTTTGAAGAAAAACAAAATGATACGGCTGATATTTTGGTAGTGAAAAATGATTTTTATGAAATTATAGACATCAAAACGAGAAATGTATCTAAAAAATCTCAACCTCCAAATATTATTTCTGCTTACAAACTTGCTCAAACATGTGCTAAAATGCTAGACAATCAAGAATATGATACTTTTAGTATTCACTATTTTGGAATTGATTGGAAATTAGAAGGCAAGTTTTTGACCTGCGTAGATGCTCATTCAGTAAATTTATTCAAAAGTAATCCTACAGAATTATACATCAACTGGGCAGCAGCTATGCAAATTCAGTTTCAAGTAGAGAATTTAGAACAGAATTTTAAAGGAAATCAAGAAGAATGGGCAAAGCAGTATCTCAAACATTTTATTACACAAGCCAAAAGAAGAGCCGAAAACATGATTGAGAAGTTTGTAAAGCCTTTTGAGAAGTATATTTGAAAAATTGAAACTTTTTAGCGTTTTTTTTGTGTAATATTTTTTACATATCTTATATTTTCAATTTAAACGAATAACATTTATGGCTCTAGAAAAATATATGCTCAAAAAAGTTGAAAAAATCTTTAAATCCTCAAAGATAACTGAAGTATTAGACCAAGTTCATTTTAAAATAGGAGAAAGAGTGTCTTATGGTTATTTTGTCATAAGTGTTTCCACTTTTTCAGATATTGAAGAAAGAACTCATAAATACTTTGAACATAGAATTGTAGATGAAAAACGTTTAAATCCAGATTTTAAACGTTTTATAATGAATTATAATAAAAGTATTGAGTATAATGGTTGGAGTGGGTTTATGCAGGATAGATATTTAACAGATTGGACTGACCAACATGCAGTAATAGCAAAATTTAAGACTCGTGAAGAGTGTAAAACATATATTGATGGTCTTTGGGATTACATTGTAAAGCAATTTGAATAGTAATTTTGTTTCTAATCATAATAAAGGTGTCTTGTCCTGAAATAGCGTTACAGGTTTTTAGATAAATTTTATATGAATCAGACGGTTTCTAAACTG
>PFKD01000449.1 GCA_002784125.1 Flexibacter sp. CG_4_10_14_3_um_filter_32_15 | reverse complement strand
GGAAGGCATAGAAAATACTTTGACTTTACTAAATCATAAAATTAAAGTCAAAAATATAGATGTAGAATTAGATTTTGAGGATAATTTACCCAAAATACAAGGACAAGCAGGTGAAATCAATCAAGTTTGGACAAATATCATCGATAATGCCCTTGATGTATTACCTGAAAATGGTGGTGGAAAATTAAAAATAGAAAGTAAAAATGACCACGATTTTGTGCTTACAAAAATTACAGACAATGGAGGAGGGATTACAAAAGAAATAATAAATAATATTTTTTGATCCATTTTTTACAACAAAAGAAATTGGAAAAGGAACTGGTTTGGGTTTGGATATTACGCACCGAATTATTCAACAACACAAAGGAAGTATAAAAGTAAATTCTGAAAATGGACAAACTACTTTTGAGGTTTGTATTCCAATAAAAGTACAATCTTAACAAAATCAAAACAAAACCCTTTATAATCTACTTTATTATGTAAGGAAAAACCATTTTTTTAACTTTAATTTTTACTATTATTATGAATAACAAGACAGAAAACCAAGAAAACCAAGAAAAAAAGCAAAAACAAGACAGAATTATATTAGAAGAATTACAACATTCAAATACCAACTCAGACCCAAATAGTCCTCTTCATACACTTGATACATTAAGTAAAACAATGAACGCACTCAAAAATAAAGGTTATACAACAAATTTTAATCTCAAAAAAGACTGTCTAGTTTGTGAAAGAGAAGGTAAAGAAATTTATATTTACCCAAATGAATTCGAAATTGAAGATACTTTTCGTTTTGAAGGAGAAACAAATCCTGCCGATGCTTCCATTTTATATGCCATTAAATCCGATAAATATAGCTTGAAGGGTGTTTTGGTAAATGCTTATGGCGTTTATGCTGACGATATGGCTGGAGAAATGGCAAAGAAATTCAAATAAATTATTGTATAGGCAGTATTACTATTGAAAACTCAAAAGAGTATCTATTTATTTTAGATGCTCTTTTTTATGTCAATTTTTTGGTAAGGCTTTTGTAAAAAATGTATCATCAAAAAAGTAATTTACCAAACTAATTCTATTTTATTAAAATAAATATTCAAAATAATATGAAATTCAAAGTAAAAGTGATTTTTCTATTTCTATCTTTAATACTTGTAACATCTTCATGTACTTCTCTTTTTGGTAACAAACAAGATACCTCAAACAATTCAGCAAAAGCAGGAGAGCATTCTGAAACAGGAATTGCTTCTTATTATGGAGATAAATATGAAGGAAGACCGACAGCAAGTGGTGAAAAATTGAAACAAAAACTCTTGACAGCAGCACACCGAACGCTTCCTTTTGGTACAAGGGTAACCGTTACAAATCTAAAAAATGGAAAAAAAATTAGAGTTAGAATAAACGATAGAGGGCCTTTTAAAGCAGGAAGAATAATTGATGTTACACGAAAAGGTGCAGAAATGTTAGATTTTGTGCGTGATGGACTTACAGAAGTAAAAATAGAATATGATTTAGAATGAAATTGTGAATGGTTAATTATGAAATATTTGTTCAGCGAAGCTAATTATAAATGAATCAGGTAGTTTGTATACTATCTGATTTTTTTTATGTCGTTATTTATTTCATCTATCAACAAAAAGATAAATTATACAAATAGTTGAGTAGTAAGAGGTTTTTTTTATTTTTTTAAAAAATTTGCTTTTTTTAAGAAAAAACAGTTATTTGTGAATTATTTATTTTTTTTAACACTTACAAAATTATACTTTTTATGAAATACTTACTTTCAGTGCTTTTTGTTTTTGGGGTTTTTGGTGGGGCTTTGGGGCAAAGTGATAGGGTTTTGGATAGTTTGAAGAGGGAATTGTCTCATGTTTATGCTAATGAAGATAAGTTTAGATTATCAGAAGATATCGCAATATATTATGGAAATCATAATAATCTTGATTCAGCTATATTGTATGCACATCAATCAATTATCTATGGTAAAAAGATAAATAACAAAGAATTAGCAGGGAGTTACAGAAATTTAGCTGTTGCTTATGGACGAGAGGGAAGCCAATTAGATTCTTGTGACTTTTATATACAATTAGCTTATGAGCATTTTTTAGAACAAAAAGACACTATTAATATAATTGAAAGTTTGACTACCATGGTGTCTTTAGAAGAAGTAAGAGGAAATAATGAGAAAGCTATGCAATATATTGACAAGGCACTTAGAATAATAGAGGAAATACCTAATAAAGGTAATGAATTGATAAGGCTTTCATCATCTTTTCTCTATCAAGTTGGAACTATCCACCAATTACAAGGTAATTATAAAAAAAGCCTAGAAACTCATTTTAATGGCATTTTAAAAATAAATCAAATACAACAAAAAAGTTCTGATATACAAAGAGAATATTGTATGCATAATATTGGTTTAGGTAATACTTATATATCCATGAAAAAAATAGATTCTGCTATGATTTACTTGAAAATAGCTAAAGAATTAGCCATAAGTAATAAATTTTATAGACTTTTATCAAATGTATATAACCTTATTGGAGAATGTCATAAAAGTGAAGGTAATAGAAACATGGCTATAGAATTTTACAAAAAAGCAGAAATAGAAAATAATAAAATATCTGGAAACTATTATTCTTATTACAAAGGGTTAGTAGATTTATTAACACAAGAAAAAAAATTCAAGGAAGCTTTAGAGTATCAATACAAGTATGAACGTTTATTTACTATTAGTGAAAATGTATTAGAAAATAAGGACTTACTAGAAAGTAAACAAAAAATATTTTATAGCTTAAAAAAGTACGATTCAGCTTATCATTATTTATCACAATTATACGATTTAAAAGATAGTATATTTAAAATGTCAAACGCAGAAAAAACTGCTGAAATCCAAGCCAAATACGAAACAGAGAAAAAAGAGAAAGAAATAGCAAAGCAAAAAACTCAACTAGCAGAAAAAGAACTAGAAAAAACTCAATTATACTTTTGGAGTGGAAGTGGTATCTTGATTCTTTTGTCAGGCATTGGAGTTACGTTAGCTTTAGTTATACAAAGGACAAAACAAAGAAAACAAGAAGAACAAAAGAACAAAGAGCTATCTGCTGCAAACAAAGAAATAGCGTGGCTTAAAAGTAATTTAGAACATGACTTGGGAAATGATTTGCTTAAGATAAAAGAATTAGGAGAAATTGATATTAGGAATTTAAATACACCCGAGCAATTTAATTATTTTGAAAATTTGCAAAATATTTTAGTTGCAACCATAGACTATTATAGTTTTATAATCGAAATGGAAAAAAACGATAACAAATTTCAAAAAGATACTGATAAATTATTATCAATTATTTCTAACAATATTCTAAAAAAATACAATAAACAAGATCAAATTAAGGTCTTACCCCTTCGTTCTAATCTTGATATCAATAAAAGAGCAGAACAGAAGGTTATCAATAAGGCAGTAATATGTATAGCCGAGCTTATTCGAAATACACTCAAATACGCTTTTCCTACTGATTTTTTAGAAAAAAATGCTATTCAACCTCTCATAAAAATAGAATTGGTAGAAGAAAACAATGTGGTTTGGATTCGCTATGAAGACAATGGAGTTGGATTATACAACAATCAATCAAAGCAAGTAGAAGATTTTAATAAAAGTGGAATGGGCTTTTCGCTTCTCCAAGATATTGCAGAGAAAGATACTTTGTATATGGGAAAACAAACCCAAGGGAGGTTTTTATGTTCAACTTCAACTCAAAAATAAATTAAATTAGAAGTAAGGTGTATAATCTAAAAATATAAAATACGAATTTAAGCCTAAAAAAAACGTCAAAATACGAACTTTGGTAAATGTTTGTTTTTAAATGTAGGTATTTTACGTTAAAACAGTTATTTTACGTTAAAATATATTTAAAAATAGAGGTGCTGCAAGAAAGAGTATTTATCGTTGATAGAGCCATTAATAATGATTGTTTTTATTATTTTTAGTTTCTAAGTGAAGTATAAATTACTGACCTAACTGACCGACATAGTGTCCTACCAAAAATAATCTATTATCCTAATGCCCTACTTTATGCAACACTACCTCAAAAATAAATAATTACTATGAGAGTTTTTGTGTTAGAAGACGATTTTTTTATTCGCAGAAAGCTAGTTAGTTCTTGTATCAAGAGTGGCTGTGAAGTAATAGCTGATGTAGGGGATATTGATAAAGAGACTTTACAGAAAGCGATTTGTATGCAAATTGACTTGTATATTTTAGATATTGAAATACTCGGCAATGAAAAAGGAGGTTTTGAGTTTGCCAAAAAAATACACCAGCAAAATATAGCTAGTCAGTTTGTATATGTAACAAACCATAAAGAGCTAATGAAAGAATCTTTCCAAAATCATAGAGCAGGTTATCCTATTCCTTATGATTTTTTGAGTAAGCATAGACTTGCTTTGGAGGGATATGACGAATGTATAGACGCATTAGTAACTAAGTTTTCGGCACACCAACCTCCTAAAGTAAAAATAGATAACAAAAAAATACCTATCGATGATATTATGTTTGTAGAAATTCCCTACAAAGGAATTTTGCGTGTCTATCTCAAAAATGGAAAATTCATTCCACTAGAAACTCCCTTAAAAAATTTATGCGACCCTCAAAGCGAATACTACATCCAAACGCTTATTCCCATTCACAAAAGTCTTTTGGTAAATGAAGATTTTATTGTCGATGCCACAAAAGACAAAGTGGGAGAACACCCTGCAACATTATATTTTAAAGATGAAAATGGAAAAGTACTTGAACGTAAGACAGGGACAAAAAACGCAGTAAAGTTGTATAAAAAGTATAGAAAAAGATAAAATACGAACTTTAGCTACATAAATAAGAAGTTAAGAAATGTTAATTTTTTATTTAAAATATTTTTACTGATTTTTAAAGTGTAATCAATTTCAAAATCTTTTAAAAAAGTTTTTTATACTTAAATTTTAAAACCTAATGAAAAAATCAATTTTCTTTCTCTTTGTTTTATTTGTTAGTTGTATTAGTCTTTCTTTTTCTGAAGAATATTCTATCAACAAAAAACCTAAGTCTTGCAGAGTTCAGCTCATTGGTTTGAAGTGCATTCAAACGGAAGGTAGCTTCTCAGCTGACAGAATTTACATGAAGATGGTCGTGAATGGAAAAGCTAGAAATGCTGGTTCGGGTAGTTTGTCAATGAATACTGGCGATTATGTAGATTTGACTGGAGGTGATTCTTTTAGTTTAGATGGCAGGATTGGCGTTGAGCTATGGGATGATGACACTTTCGATGCAGATGATTTTTTAGGTAGAGCCTATATTTCTTGTAATTCTAAAGGCGCAGGGGAGAAGTATATGTCTTTTACTGAAGATGGAGCTTATTACAAACTTTATTATAGAGTCTATTAATTATGATTAAGAAAGTCCAACAGATCACTTATTTCCTGTGGATAGCTTGTGTAGTTATTTTTGCAGGTTGTTATTTGTGTTATCCGAATTCTTTTACAGCCGAAAATTTGGTATTATTTCTCCAAAGTTTTGAGTCTAAAATATTATTAGTGTATATCATTTTATCTTTTTTTAGAGGTTTTTTTCTTATTCCAAGTACGCCCTTTGTAGTAGGAGGAGCTATGCTTTTTCCTTCTATGCCATTTACAATACTGGTTATTTCTATGCTAGGAATTGTTTTTTCAGCTACATCACTTTATTATTTTTCAGATATGTTGGGTTTTAGTAGTTTTTTGGAAGAAAAATATCCTAATCAAGTAGTAACATGGAAAACAAGATTACAAGCCAAACATGGATTCTATTACGTAACAGCTTGGTCGTTTTTTCCGTTAGTTCCGACAGATCTTATTTGTTATGTGGCAGGTATCATCAAAATGCCTTTTAAGTATGTTATTGCTGGTGTATTTGTGGGAGAGCTACTACTAGACATTTTTTATGTTTATTTTAGTGCTACTCTTTCTGCGTCTGTTATTAGCTAATCTTTGTACTGGTATTTTCTAACCCTTTTATCTTAATTTAAATGAATAATTTTTTTGTATCTACTTTAAAATCACTAAGTCAGACAGGGACTGTTGCTCCAAGCTCTAAATATCTTATTAAAGAAATTTTACAACGTATTACTTTTGAACCTAATCAAATACTCATTGAATTTGGAACAGGGAATGGCTGTATTACTGATGCCTTAATTTCAAGAATGGATAGTTCTTCTATACTTTATTCTTTAGAGATTAATAACGAGTTTTATAGGTATAGTAAGAAAAAATATGCTGCTTATCCTAACGTCAGAATTCTGAATTTGAATGCTACTAATTTTGATGAAATACTAGAAAATAGAGAAGTTGATTATTTTATTTCCAGTTTGCCTTTAGCCATTATTCCTAATCGTGTTACAGAGCAGATTATTCAGAAAGTTCATCAAAATATCAAACCGACTGGAAGATATATCCAATATCAGTACAGTCTTAATAAATTTTCTTATCTCAAAAAGCAATTCAAAAAAGTAGAATTAGATTTTACGATTCGTAATTTTCCTCCTGCTTTTGTTTATTCTTGCCATTAATCAAAAGTAATGAAACCAACCAAAGAAGTTATAAAAGTTAGTTTTATGATTGTAGGTATAGTAATAGGTTTATCTATAATTCTTTTCCTGTATATTAAAGATATTTTTGAATTTATTTTATGTACAACATTGCAAGAAAAAATAGGCATAGTTGCTAATTATTTAGCATTTATTTTTCTTGCTTTTTTATTTGATTTTATTTTTTACTTATTTAAAAATAGAAAATAATATGAAAAAAATTTTTTTTTCATTTCTGTTGATATTTCCTATTACAGCGTACTCACAAAGTATGTATAGTGAAATTAAATCTAAAATTGATTATATGATTTATCAAGATAGCAAGTCTTGGAAAGCCTCCAAGTATAAAGGAGGGCTAACACTTTTAGAAGCAAAAGAAAAATCTAACCATTATTTGTGTAGTGGAACGTTCAAATACAAAGTTTGGGGAGTTGGTACGATTCACTATCAAGCTATTGTGAAGGTAGTTTTAGATGAGATTGTAGTTAAAAAGATTTGGTGGACACAGCCTTACACAAACGTTACCTACACCATTGGTGGTGATTGAGCAGTTGATAGTAAATTACAATACTTAATTCAATTACAACATGTTGATTTTCGGTAGTTTAATTTACTTATCTTTTGCAAAAGATTTCAGAACTTCATCCACGAGTTTGTTCATAGGAAAAAGTAGTTCTCTGAAAATGTTTGCACTTGACTA
>PFKD01000069.1 GCA_002784125.1 Flexibacter sp. CG_4_10_14_3_um_filter_32_15 | reverse complement strand
TGATAATTTATTTAAACACGGCTTTTTTTTAATTTAGGGTGGGGAATGACAGCTTAATAAAGACTACTTAGAAGAATTAGTTTTTGCATAAATCTTTCGTGCGTTTACCCTAGACAGAAATCAAAATTAGAGAGAATATTAGGGATTTATTCCTTTTTGAATAACTAAATAACTGTAAATGAAGGGTTTTGTAGTGGAATGTTTTTTATATTTAGAATAGCTTGAAGTAAAAAATGGACAATCCACTCAACATGAATTATCCATTTTCCATTAAAAATTTATCAATTGCTTGATTTATTTCACTCTATACCAATTTTGAGAACGTCCTACAAAAGAAAAGCCGATATAACCTCTTACTTCTAATTTGTCTGCTGAAACAAGTTTGATTTCACAACTATATTCTTTTCCATTGTTTGGGTCATAGATTTTGCCGTCTTCCCACTCGTTGTCGCTATCTTTTTCTAAACCATAAAGAATTTCCATTCCTACCAGTTTTTTACCTGCTCGTTTTCCTTTGCATTTTTTACAGGTTTTATCTTGACTTGCACCGTCTAAAAGTTCGGCTATTTTACCGTGAACTTTACCATTTACTTCATAAATTTCAATGATGGATTTTGCCTTTCCAGTTTCGTCGTCGATGGTTTTCCATTTTCCTAATACTTTCGCATTCGGACTGTCTAGTATTTTGTCATTGGGAACGAAAGCCGATAAAAGACCAATACAGAAAAGCAGAGCAAAAATTTTTGTAATACGAATCATTTTTTTTGTGTTTGATAATTAAATAGAAAGAGAAATTAAATTAGTTGAAAGTTTAAAACCATACACTTTTATCAAAGTTGCAGCGCAACGCAACCTTTGTAGAAGTTGAATGATAAAATAATAAGTTTAGAGCAACAGAGTTGCGAAACCTTGTCGTTTACCTTAAAAGTTGCGCTACTCTGTAGCTTTTAGAAGAGAGTAATTTTCATTTTAGGCTTTCCTGACTTCCAGTTCTACAAAGATTACGCTACTCTATAGCTAAAACTCAAGTAAAACTAACAAGAAAATTTGTGTATGGTTTTAAAAGTTGAAAGAGTATAAGGAATGTAAAATGAATACATTTACACTTTGAAAAATTCACCCATTACTAAACAGGATTAAAACCCTGTTCAATTAAAAAACTACCTTTTGTATTTTTTTACAAAGATATATTTTCAAAAAGCTATGAGTTATAAATTGGACAGAGTTTTAATCCTGTTTTTATAGATAGCTAAAAGTGTAAATTTATTTTTTTAGTGTTCCTAATTTTTATAAACAACTAACTTCAATAGAAGATCAGCAAAATTTGAACCGAAAAATAAACTTAGATTTTAGAATATAGAATTTTGAAATAAATACTAAACCCTAGCTTCTACAAATGTTAGTTGAAGCCAATTATCTAACATTTGCAATCCATATTCTGTCAAAGCTGCTTCTGGATGAAATTGAATTGTTTTTATGGGAAGTGTTATATGAGAAAAAGCCATTAATTCGCCTTTTTGGGTGTAGGCTGTGGGAATCAATACATTATTTTTTTCTTTTTCTAATTCTATCAATAAAGAATGATAACGCACCACTTCAATCTGTGAAGGCATATTTTGAAAAATCAAATCGGTTTTAGTATCTACTTTACAGTTTATGATAGAAACTTTTCCGTGCATTGGCTTTTCTGCATACATCAGTTTTGCACCAAAATAAATTCCTAGTGCTTGATGTCCCAAACAAACCCCCAAAATAGGTAATTTTTGATGGTAATAATCAATCACTTCCATCATATTTCCAGCTTCTTGTGGCTTTCCAAATCCAGGGGAAAGAATAATTCCTGTAAAATTATGTTTTTGTAGTTCTTCTAAAGGCGTATCATTTCTAAAAACTTTACATTCTACTCCCAAACGCTGAACGTAATCCCATAAATTATAGGTAAAAGAATCAAAATTATCTAAAAGCAGTATCAAGGGATTAGGAATTAGAAATTAGAAATTAGAAATTAGGGATTAGGGATTAGGGATTAGGGATTAGGGATTAGGGAAAATAATTTTTCAAATGAATTGTTTTCGTTTTTTTATTAAAAAAGTAATTGAAATTCTTCTGTGTTCTCTGTAACTCGGGTGTATGACAAATTGTTGTTTTTTGTAGGAAAAAGGCAAGCCTTTTCCTAAACTAGCTGTTTGTATCAAAAAAATACCTGTATGGAAGGAAAAGGCTTGCCTTTTCCCTACGTAACACAAATTGACTAAACGACACCCGAAGAGCAGCGTAGCTAATTTGTTATGCACCCCTGTAACTCTGTGTTTAAAAAAAGTAATTGACTTACGTCGTCTTGCAGTTCGTAATTAGCTTCACTAACTTACAGTTCTAAACAATTTTCACATTAAATACTTTTTCAAACTGCTCTTTTACTCGTTGTTCTACCTCTTTCATGTTTATTTTTTTTCCTAATTCTTTTTCTAAAGAAGTTACGCCTTTGTCTTTTATTCCACAAGGAATTATCAAATCAAAATAAGATAAATCTGTGTTTACATTCAACGCAAAACCGTGCATAGTTATCCATCTACTTGCACGAATTCCGATTGCACAAATCTTTCTTGGATTTTCTGAATTTGGGTCTATCCAAACGCCTGTCAGTCCTTTTACTCGTCCAGCATCTAAATTATAGGTTTGCATGGTTTGAATAATTACTTCTTCTAACTCTCTAAAATACCAATGCAAATCTTGTTTGAAATTCATTAAATCCAAAATAGGATAACCAACAAGCTGTTCCAAACCATGAAAAGTAACATCACCACCTCTATTTATCTCAAAATATTGAATTTCTTTTTGATTTAATTCTTTTTCAGAAAGCAATAAATTATCTAAAGAACCAGCCTTTCCCATCGTAAAAACAGGGTTATGCTGACAAAAAAGAAGATAATTAGGCGTAGGCATTTGTTTTTCTTTGGCTTCTAATTGACGATTTTGTTTTTTGACATCAAAAATTCTATCAAAAACTTCTTGTTGATACTTCCATGCTTTTTGATAAGAAAGAGTTCCTAAATGTTCGAATAAAACGTTTTGCATTTTTTTATTTTTTCCTTTCGTACCTTAAAAGGTACGGTACAACTTTCTCACGCTAAAGCGTAAGCTACAATTTTATAATTCTTGTAAAGAAGATTTCAGATAATTAATTACTTCAACTGGAAAAGGATCAACACCATTTTCTTCTGCCAAATAATAAGAAACCCAATCGGTAAGATAAATTAGATAAAATACTTGTTCTAAAAATGAATTTCCTTTAGCAAAAATATGAGTAATAGCAGCAGTATGTTTATTAAAAATAGTTTCACAAATTTCCATTCTTTTACTCACTCTTTCGTGGTCGTAATCTGAATGAAAAAGCAAAATATGTGTTTTTGATAAAATTTCTTTTGGCATGTGCCACCCTACCAATTCGTTATGATTCATTTCTGGAAAAACAGCAACATGACAAAGTTGTTTTGCATTTTCATTTATTTGCTGCTGAAAACGAATAAGCATGGGTTCTAAAATTGCATCAGCATACAAAATTGGAAATTTACCTTTTAAAGAAACAGCTAATTGTTTTGCCTCTTTTTTTATTATTTCATTGTCTTTATTCAAACTTGCAACTGTTTCTTTTATTTCCTTCTCAAAATCAATTTCTATTAATCCATAATGATTCAAAAGTAATAACAAAGAAGTGACAGAATAAGGCAAATGCGCTCTAGGACAAGCTGCTAGAGATTTCAAAGGAACTAAATCAAATCCTTTTTGATTAGCTATTTTTTCCACGTTACCACCCGAAGTAAGACAGGCAATATATGCTCCTTTTCGCTGCGCTTCCTCTAAAGAGGCTAGTGTTTCTTCAGTATTTCCAGAAAAAGAAGAAGCAATAAGAAGTGTGTTTTCGTCGATATAACTTGGTAAATTATATGTTTTACAAACTTGACAAGGTATTTTTAATAAAATACGAGTAATTGTTTGTACTAGATTCCCTCCAATTCCAGAGCCTCCTAAACCTACTACTACTATATTAGCTATTTTTCTATCTGATTTTTCAAAAGAAGAAAGTGATAGCTTTTGAAAACCAGAGTATGCGTCTTCCAACTGTTGAGAAAAACTAGAAATTAATTCATTCATCATAATTATATTTTTATTAGTCGTGTTGTCAATTTTTAGGAGTTTTATTTTTCTAGTATTTTTTTGAGTAAAAATGCTTCATTAAATTTTGTTTGGAAACTTAATTCAGAACAAAAACAAAAATGTAAAAATAAGAAATTTTAGTTTATAAACATGATTAATTTTATTTTCTTGTCATAATTTTTAGGGAATCCAAAAATCAAAAACAAGTTCATTCATGCACTTGAAATGTCCTTTTGGGCAGTCTTTAAAGCCTATTTTTGAACAAGGACGGCACGAAATTTTATTATTCTCAAAAACTACAAATGACGTTTTGTAAGGATACATACCAAAAGAAGGTGTAGTATTTCCCCAAATAGAATAGATTTTTTTCTTGAAAGCTGCTGCAATGTGCATAAGTCCTGTATCGTGCGAAAAGACTACATTTGATTGCTTGAGTAGTGAAGCAGATTGTCCTAAAGTAAGTTTTCCACAGCCATCAAAGATACGTGTTTTTTTTCCTAATTTTTCAATAGCTTCTTGCGATTCGAAAGTATCCCTATCTTTCTCAAAAAAATCAAAAATTGCTTGTCCGTTTTCACTATCTTCTTTTCCTCCTAACAAAACAATCGGCTTATTTATTTTATCACAAAGCTCAATCATTCGTTTTAAAGGCAATTTTTTAGTGTTATGCGCTCCTCCAATCGCAAAAGCAATATATCCTTTTTGATGCGTTTTGGGCAACCAACTTAGTTCAAAATGGTCTTCTTCACCCAAAAAATAATCTAATCCTTTTACTTCTTTATTCTTGTCTTCTTGGTTTCTTTTATTGTGGTCTTGACTTTGTTTTTTGTCGTGTTGTTTTTCATCTTCTTCTAAAGTAATTCCTAAAGGTTTCAAAGTATCCATATATCTTTCGACGATATGGCGATTAGGCATTTTGTTTTTTTTGAGATTGACATACATCCATTTTTCAATATTTAACTTTTCAAAAGTATATGATTTTGCATTTAGTCTAAATTTTATGATATTTGTTCGTAGATTTTTGTGCAAATCAATAATTATATCAAAATTTTCTTTTTTAAGAATTGAAATAAAATCTGAAAGTGATTGTTCTTTTTGCAACAAGTGAATTTTATCTAAATAAGGGTTATGCTTTAAAACCGTTTCAAAACTTGCTTTTGTGGCATAATGCAATTCTAATTCTTCGTTATTCACAGAAGAAAATTGCATTTTTAGACAGCGAATGACAGGTGTAGTCAAGACAATATCTCCAATAGAAGAAAAACGAAGAATGAGTATTTTTTTCAAAATAATTCTGTTTGTGTATTATTTTTTCTGCAAATTTAACTGTTTTTCTGACACTTAGAAAGTGTCAGCTACATTAAAATCTGTTCATTACTTCAATTACTCTCAAAATATCATTTTCTGTATGGAAATACGAAATAGGAAGACTAAGAATCGTCTGATGAATTTTTTTAGCTATTGGGAAATACGTTTTATCTAAAATTCCCTCTAGGGCTTTTTGTTCGGCAGGAGGAACTGGATAATGAATTTCTGTACCAATTTCATTTTTGAGTAAAAATTCTTTCAATTTATCTCTTTTTTCATGACGAACAGCAAAGATATGATAGACATCGTGAAAGTTTTTTTGCACAACTGGCAAAATAAAGTCAGATTTTAGATTTTCTAAATAAATTTTGGCTAATACCCTTTTATGATTATTTATTTCATCTAATTTTTGAAGTTTTATTCGTAAAAAAGCTGCTTGAAGTTCATCTAAACGAGAATTAAAACCAATTTTTTCATTATAGTATTTTTGTTTTGAACCATAATTTCGGAGAGAACGAAAAATTTTATTTAGTTCTGAATCATTGGTAGTAATTGCGCCTCCATCACCTAAAGCACCCAAATTTTTGGCAGGATAAAAACTAAATCCATTTGCAATGCCAAAACTCCCAGCTTTTTTATTATCAGAATCTATCTTTATACTTGCTCCATGTGCTTGAGCAGCATCTTCTACAATCAATAAATTATACTTCTTTGCAATTTCCTGTATTTTATCCATCTGACACACTTTTCCGTACAGATGCGTTACCGTTATCACTTTGGTTTTCGGAGTTATTGCTTTTTCAATTTCTACTGGATTGATGTTATAGGTTTCTATATTTGGCTCAACCAAAACAGGCTTAAAACCATTTTGAAGAATAGCTAAAATGGTCGCAATGTAGGTATTTGAAGGAACAATTATTTCAGTTTCTTCTTTATTTATACTATTTCTATTTTGAGCAAAATTATACTTTTCTGCTAAAGATTTTAGAATAATTGTGAGTGCATCCAGTCCATTTCCTACCCCAATACAAAAATCAGTTTGGCAGTAAGCAGCAAATTCTTTTTCGAATTCTGTTACTTCATTTCCCAAAATAAAATATCCTTTTTCTAAAAATTGATTAAATTTTTGTTGGTATTCTTTGAAAAAAGGTTTGTTGGATTGGTTTAGGTTTTCGTAGGGAAGCATTATAATTAGGTCTGTGGATAGTCTTTTGGGTTGTAATCTATTTTACCAATCAAAATAGGAAATCGTTGTTGCAATTCTTTAGGCAAAACTTTTTTGAAAGTAAATTTACGCAGACTATCTCTCATGAAGGCAGGCATTTTGCCAAAATGCACCCAATATTTCAATAGGTAATACATCTTTATTCTTTTGTATGTAAAATCAGAAGTCAGATTATGCTTTTTTATTATAGCAATAGTTTTTTTAGCTTCTGAGCGATTTTTTACCACATCCCAAAGATATTCTGCTTGTCCAAAAAAACGTTTCAGAAATATATTTTGATATTTTTTATGCTCTTTAGTTTTGCGTAAAGTATTCCAAAAACCTTCTAATACTTTTGTATGAATGTTTAAATGCTCCATACTTTTTAATTTGATACTAATTCTATCTTTCTCTGTATGAGTAAAAACAATTAAGTCTGGTGGTAGATGATAGAATATTTCAAACTTAGGATTGTCTAGAAGAATTCTAACATGTAGTTCGTAATCTTGCCACGAAGGCAAACTCTCATCAAAAGGATATAATTTTATAAAATCACGATTATATAACGGAGAACCTGTAACCCACAGCGCATCATGTTTTAAAAAACGAGTAAAAGTTTCTTCTTCTGTAACAATATTCCATAGTTTCATGGAAGCAGTATCTGACTCATCTTTAAGTAAATTTTGAAATATCCAAAAATCCATATTTGGATGTTCAAGAGCTATTTGAGTACGCTGTTTCAAACAATGTGGCAAAAGACAATCATCTGAATCTAAGAACATCACATATTTTCCTTCAGCATTTTCTACTCCTATATTTCTACAAGTAGAAGCTCCTTTAGGTAAACGATTTCTTTGATAAACTTTTATTCTATCATCTTTTTTTTGATATTCTTGTATTACTTGTAAAGAATTGTCTGTTGAGCCATCATCGACAATAATCCATTCCCAATTTGCATATTCTTGTTCTAAGACAGAATTAGCTGTTGCCTTGATAAGTTCTTGGCGATTAAATAAGGGAGTTATGATAGATACTAGAGGAATCATTAGTTAGGTTTTACACAGAAATATATTTTTTCATCTACAAGTCTATATTTTTCTTGTATTTCAGTTGATAGTTCCTTTTCTGTATCATAAATAGTTACATCAAAGCCAGCTTCTTCTAATTTGTTTGGATAATCCCTTCCATACCAACGTACATGGTCTTCTTGTCCAAAGTGTTTTTTGCGTTCTTCTTCTGATGTAATACTCCAATCTTCATAAGTAGTTTCTCTATTATAATCAATAGGAACTAAAAGAACTGCCCATCCATTTGGTTTTAATACTCTAAGAAATTGCTTCATAGCTTTTGCATCTTCGGGTACATGTTCTAGTACATGGCTACATATAACAGCATCAATAGAATTATCTTCAAAATCTTTTAAATCAGTTATATCCAATGAGCGAGTTCCTTCAGGATAGAGATTTTCAAATCCTTTTTCAAATTTATTGCCATAGATATAAATTAAATTTTCTTGTTGATTAAATTTATCAAAGAAAATTTTCTCTGGGGCAACATGCAATAAAGTAATATTTTCAGTGAAAATATTTGTTTCATCATTCAAAAAAAGCCATAATGCTCTATTTCTTTCTAATGATCCACAAGTGGTACACATCACATTTTTTCGTGCAGGGCTTCCAAAATCATTAAAAACAATTTGTTCACTTTTACATATTGGACAATCATATTTTGGTAAAGATACTTCATTGGACGTTCTCCATTGATATATTTTACTTCTTAGAGTTTGTGGAATGAGTTTTCTATAAAGTGTCTGTAACATTTGGTTGTCGTTAAAGTAGATGACAATTAATATTCAAATATAACGTAGTATTTTGAAAACAGAACTATAATTACTTACACAATTAAAAAATATCAGTTTTTGGCTTCCATTTTATATGATTTTGAATTTTTGTGTTATCTAAACGTATTTCAGAAATATCTTGATTTTTTACTTCTTTCTGTATTATATTTATTTTTTGTTCATATTTTTTTTCTACTAAATTTATAATTTCTTTTGTACTATAACTTTTATTGGCACTCACATTAAAAATAGTATTACTGGCTTTTGTATCAACAATTTTAGTTATAGCTTCAGAAAAACAATCTACATGGATATAGTCTTTTTTTGCGCTTCCATCTCCCCACAAATAAAATGATGTCTTTTCTTCTATTGATTTTACCAAAGCACTAATTAAACCTTGCTTTTTACCTGTCTTCCAATTAAAATCATAGATATTAGAAGGACGAACAATATCATATTCTAAACCAAATTGCATAGAATATAAATGTAGTGCTTCTTCCATATATTTTTTACACAAACCATAAAAAGAAATAGGTTGTAAAACATGACTTTCCGTAACAGGTAGTTTTTGAGGTTTGCCATAAATAGCTCCTCCAGACGAAATATAAATAATTCTACAATTTTTCTTATCTTTTACCAAATCAAGTAATAAAAGAAAAGGGTTTAGATTTTCTTCTACTTCTCTATAAAGCGTATCTTGGTCATGTAATGGATAGCCGACATGAGCAGTATGAATAATACTTGTATTTTCTAAATCTAAATCTTTTAGGCTAGGAAGGTCTTGTAGTTTAGCTCTGATAAATCCTATTTCAGAGTTATCTTCAATGTGAGGCGACAAAACAATAACATCAAATAGATTTTTATCCAACTTTTTATATATATTTTGCCCTACAAATCCGTAGCCTATGATGAGAATCTTTTTCTTGCTCATGAATTTTTCTGTTTGATAGCTTGCTCTAAAGCAGTCTGTAATATATCTATATGTTTCTCGTTGGAAAAGTTTTCTTTTATTCTTGTTCTTCCAGCTTCTCCCATTTTTTTTGCTTTTTCTTTATCGTTAAGAATTTCTATAAGATAATGAGCCATCTGTTTTACATTATGTTCTTCTGTAAGAAATCCTGTTTTTTCATGGACTACAATTTCAGGAATTCCAGAATGATAAGTAGAAATAACAGGCAAACTAGCCGATTGAGCTTCCATAATAGCAACAGGAGTTCCTTCGCTATCTCCTGAAAGAGCTTGAATAGAATGCTGAACATAAGCGATTGAATTTTCCATGAGGTTCATGTAAGTATCTTTTTCTACTGCACCATGAAAAATCACTTTGTCTTGTATCTCTAAATAATTGACTAGATTTTCACACGTTTCTTTTAAAAATCCATCTCCTATAATATTTAGTTTAGTATTGGGCATTTGTTTTAAAACTTCTGCAAATGCTAAAATAGTATAGTAAGGTGCTTTTTTATCTACAAAACGAGTGATAGAAATAAAATTATTTTGCTCAAAAGTAGGCTTGAGTGTAAAAAAATCTTCGTGTGCAGAAGCTGGATTATAAATTATTTTATTCTCATCTGCACCAAATTTTTTAAGAACAGGAATCATGCTTTTAGAAACCACTAAAGATGAGGAAGCATATTTAAGCATTTCTATATAACTCTTTTTATACATTTCTTGCTCCCTAAATCTGAATACATCAAAGCCAAAGAAAAATATTACTAAAGGAATATCAAGTTGTTGGCAAATAGGATATATTTCGGCTGCTGTTGTTCCAAATTCAGCCAAAACTACTTCTATGTTCTTTTCTTTTAAAGCAGTAGCAAAAAATTCTTTTGGATTGTATTCTCTTTTTGGAACTCTATCATATATAAAAGCAGGTAATAGTCTTTTTAACCTATCAGTAAACGAGGGTTTTGTTTCAAAGTTTACCAAAGCATATTCATCATCTACAAAGTTTGGAATTGCTCCTCCATAAAAATAAGAAATAGTTCCTTTTAATTTTTCTTTATGATTTTTAATGAACGTTTCACTAATAGCTGTTTTATTTGGAGATAAGATAGCAATATTAGACATATTATAATATTTTATAGATAATTAAAAAACGGCAATTATATTTTATTCATTCATAGCCATTAACTGTATATGAAAATACAACTACTTAATTGCTATTCCATATAAACCTGTCATCATTGTTCCTTCACCAAAACTTTCAGGTCTTATATCTCTCTTGATTAGCTGTTCGATGAGTGGTTTTAGAAGTTTAGAAAATACTTTTTTCTTTTTAGTGGTAATATGACTTCTTCTTACCCAAAGTCCTAACATTTGAGCCAAACTAGCATGCCAGCCTCCTAATGCTTTTATTTCTACATGACTAAAACCCGAATTTTTGAGATGTCTTTCTAATGACCAAGGTGTATAACGATATTCGTCGTGAGGAGCTTCGTGAAGTGTCCACAAAAAAGGAACCGTAAAAAAGAAAATTCCGTTTGGTTTTAATACTCTATAGATTTCTTTCAAAACTATTTCTGGTTCTGGACAATGTTCTAACACTTCTGTTGCCATAGACGACTCAAAACTAGCATCCTCAAAAGGCATAGTAATTCCATCCCAAGTAAAGTCAGCTTTTATATCAGCATCATATTGAAGAGCATTTTCTATATCCAAACCAACATAGTCTTTTACTGAAGAGTTATTAATAATATGCTCTCTATACGGCATTTTACCACAACCTACATCTAAAAATCTATTACTAAATTCAGTTGCTGATGTAGTTAGAGCTGCTAATATAGATTTTCTAGTATAGTACCTATCTAAATTTTCTTCTGTAAAAGGGGGATTTAGAAAGGCATCAGGTTTTTGGTTTGGAGAATTCATAACTATATTGAATGTCTTTAGATATGTGAAACCTGTATTTTTTATTATTTCTTGTTTTATTTTTTTTACTTTATAATCATATTTATAATCGTGAAGTTGATTTATTTGGCTTAACAAAGCTAAACGATCTCTCCAGCGATTATCTACATAATTTGTGCTATTAGTAATGCTATTTTGATGTACTCTATATACACTCATTGTTTCTGGTATTTTTACCAAATCTCCATACTTAGCTACACAAGAAAAAAGTGGTAAATCTCCTATACTACACTTAGATAACCATTCTAAATATTGACTTATATTAGTATTACGCAAGACAAATGAAGAGGTATGAAACATAGATTGAGCTGAAATAGTATCTTCTGCATTTAATATATTAGGACAATCAATCCCATATAGTTTACCCTCAGAATTATCTTCTTGGCTAATAGCTTGTGTATGATGAAAACTTCCTGAATATTGAGAGTTGGATTCTAAAATATCTACTTGTTTTTGAAGCTTTTTTGTGTCTGTCCAATAATCATCTCCTTCGCAAAATGCAATATATTCTCCTTTACACGCTTGTAATGTTCTGACAAAATTAGGCATCATACCCAAGTTCTGTGTAGAGGGCAGTAGTTTAATGATTTGAGGATATTTTTCTTGATATTCTTTACAAATTTGTGCTGTATTATCTGTTGAAAAATCGTCTCCAATAATTAGTTCGATATCAAAATTGGTTTCTTGATTTATTACCTCTTCAATAGCTTGTTTGATAAAGTTTTCGTGATTGTAACTAATCATGCAAACGCTTACTTTTTTACTCATAACTCAAAATTTAGTTGGTCTAGCTTTTTTATAATTTTTGCAGGTACACCTACTGCAACCGAATTACTTTCTATATTTTGTGTAACTACTGCTCCAGCTCCTATTTTTACATTATTCCCTATCTGTACATTTGGAAGTATGATACTTCCAGTACCTAAGAAGCAAAAACTTCCTATTCTACAATTTCCTGAAACAGTAGTATTTGGAGCTAATTCAGAATACATTCCTATTTCTGTATCATGACTTATATTTACCATTCTATTTATTAATGTTCCTTCTTTTATTGAAACACTATTCATAATAATAGAAAAAGGCATAATATCAACTCCTTCTTCCATAAAAACATCATAATTTCCAATGAGAGCAGAAGAAGCTATTACATTAGATAGTTTTCCACCTATTTTTTTCATTTTTTGAACTAACTCAAATCTAGTGTATGGATTTCCGATACCCAAAACAAATCTATTATCAAGAGAAGAGATGAATAATTTCTTTGCAGCCTCTAAGTTTGTAATTATCTCAAATTGATTAAATAATTTGGAAGGAGTATCAGTACTTATATCGTCAAAAAAATAAAGGTTCTGAATTTCTTTTTTTTGATGAAAAACTTGTAAAACTTCTTTTGCATGTCCTTTAGCTCCAATAATTAACATCTAATTCGCTTTATTTTTTATGATTGTAGTTATTTGAGTTACACTCTCAAGTTCAAGTTCATAATAAAGAGGTAAACATAGTACTTGTTCAGCTATTTTTTCTGAAATAGGACAGCTTTGGTATTCAAGATAAGGCAAATTATTCAGAGAAGGATAAAAATACCTTCTTGGAAAAATATTATTTTTATTTAATTCCTCTTTTACAGCTAGTAAAATCTCTTCTGAGCGAAATATTACTGGATAATACGAGTAATTTGGTTCTGTATCTAAAGGCAAATGAGGTTTTGTGAGTGAACTATCTTGCAATAATGTATCATACTGCTGAGAAAGTAATTTTCGTTTTGCAACTATTGTATCAATGTAAGGCAAGACAGATAAACCCATAGCAGCATGTAACTCTGAACTTTTTCCATTTACACCAATTCCAAAAAATGCTTCTTGTCCATTATGTCCAAAATTGTGCATATAGAATATTTTATGAAATACTTCTTTATCATTTGCTACTATTCCCCCTCCTTCTCCTGTATGAAAAAGTTTGGTAGCATGAAAACTAAGTGTAGAAATATTGCCATAATTAAGTAAGGATTGTCCTTTATATTTTACACCAAAACAATGAGCGGCATCATAAATTACCTTTAGATTATGCTTATTAGCTATTCTTTCAATTTTTTCCACATCACATGGAATTCCATACACATGTGTTGCTAAAATACCTGTTGTTTTTTCTGTAATAGCATTTTCTATCAAATCTGCATTTATACAAAGTGTTTTTTCATCTATATCGACAAAAATCGGTTTACAATTTTCCCAAACAATACTTGAAGTAGTAGCTACATAGCTGAAAGGGGTAGTAATAACTTCTCCTTCTAACTCTAATGCTTTTATAGCAATCTGTAAAGCAATCGTTCCATTATTTACAAATAATAAATTAGGAACTTCTAAATAAGAACATAACTTTTGCTCTAGCTCTTGTACCAATTCTCCTCTATTAGTGAGCCATGAATTTTCCCAAATTTTTTTGAGGTAATTATTATATTCTTCTAAAGAAGGAAGATAAGATTTAGTAACTGGAATCATATTTTAAATAGTATAAAAATCGTGCATCTTTTGGATAAATGCTTCTTTTCCACATTGGTTAATAGCAAAAGTACGTATTTTTTCTGAAGAAAAACTATCTTTATTCTCTTTGATATAACAAATATGATTAGCTAGTTTCTCAGCATTTTGTATAGGAGCTACTCTACCCGTATCACTATTTATACTATCCTCTACTCCTCCACAAGCAGTAGTAACGACAGGTAATCCACACATCATGGCTTCTCTAGCAGCAACTCCAAAAGTTTCTGCAATGCTAGTACAGACAAATACATCAGCCGTATTTATGATAGTTGAAAGCTCTTCACGTTCTATATAAGGTATAAAACTTCCTAACTTTTCAATTCCTAATTCCTTAGCAAATTGAATAAACAAATCAGAATTGGCTTTTGAGAGATTATCAAAAGAAGTATTTCCTATTATAATATACCTAAAATCTTTAGTAATTTTTGATAATTCTTTAATGGTATAAAAAAAGGTTTGAAAGTCTTTGATATAAGAAGGATAGGTAATAGTAAGAATGGTAAATAAAGGTTTTTTATTTGAATTTTCTACTTTATTTTTATCTATATAAAAATTATTTTCATTAACTAAATTCCAAATCACGACAGGTTTACAATCTGCACCGGCCATCAAGACCATTTTCTTTTGATGTTCACTAACGACACCTACTTTTTGAGCTTCTCTCAATGAAATAAGGATAAGATTTTGTTTGTATTTACTAAAATCGTGTAATAAAAAAACTTGATGTTCTATTACTACATACGGTTTTCGGATATGGTGTATGGACAAATCTCTAGCAAAAATAGCTGCATCTATTGAACTTTGTGCATGTATTAAGTCAGGTTTCCAATCTGTTTGCTTTGAAAGTGTTCGATACGCATACGCATACGCTCTTACCAAAATAGCATATTTTTGTTTTTCACTTAGTAATTTACTTATTTTTACTTCAAAATGGTAGGCATCAGGGGTTTGAAGTAAAAAATCTTGACTTACTTCTAATTTTTTCTTGATAAATTTAGTAAAAAGAAATAGTATAAATTCAAAAAAACTCACCTCTTTTACTATTCCGTACAAAACTTTTATATCAATTTCTTTATTTTCTATCAAAATAGCAGCTTGTTCTCTAAAAAAACTCCCTACAATAGAGTTTTCTTTTGTAGGATACCATGAGGGAATAAGAAGAATTTTTTTTTGTGTCATTACTTTTATTTTCTAGTAAAAATACATTTTGAAATAAATTTTATTTTTTGACTTATCGTAAAACTAGAATAATTTGGAAAATCAGAACGAAAAACATATTTTAGTAACCATAACGGATAATCTTTATGCTGAGAACGAATCATTTTTTCCCAACCTTTTTGAAGAAATTGAAGTAATTTTTCTTGATTATAAATCTCTTTTTCTTTGTTCGCAGCTATGAATTTTTCTATAAAAAATGCTACTTGAGCTATTTCAGTAGAATAAAAAAAGTTGCGTTCATTATAGGACGAAAATACATTTTTATAAATGTTTATATCTATATCATCTGTAGTTAGACCTAATTTATTGAGCTGAACAATTCTACTTTTATCTGCATTTACTATCTGAATGGCACTTTTTTGTTGTGAAATCTGTTCTCCATGAACTCTATATTGCAACAAAATTTCAGAAAGATTAGCCATTTTTCCATAGTCTGATAATTTGACCCACATGGCATAATCTTCGGCAGGATAATACTCTTGATGATATTTTATACTATTTTTTTGTAAAATTTCAGCTCGCATAAAAACCGTTGGGTGAGCTAAAGGAGATTCTACTAATAATTGTAATCTTATGTCTTTATCTTGTGTCTTCGGCTTCCATTCAAAATCATCACGTTCGCCCATACTTATATATGCTGTTCCAAGTAGTACTATTTCCTCATTTTCTTCCATAAATTGTACTTGCTCTTCAAAACGGGTTGGTAAGCTACTATCGTCAGCATCCATACGAGCAATATATTTACCTTTTGCCTTCTCTATTCCTGCATTGAGGTGCTTTAGATGCCCTGTATTTTCTTGATAATTAAAAAAGATGATTCGACTATCTTCTTTAGCATATTTTGCTACAATTTCTGCACTTTTGTCTTTTGAGCCATCATTAAATATCAAAAATTCAAAGTTAGTATAGGTTTGATTCAAAATACTTTCTATTGCTTCAGCTACATATTTTTCTGCATTGTAAACAGGCATAACTACCGAAACAAAAGGCAAGTTATCAGAAGAATGGTTTAGTTGTTCTTTATTTTTATCCATGAAGGGGGAATTACATCGTTATAATTTCTTTCTGTGGTAGCAAACCAACTTTGAGGAGCAATTACTATTTTTGAAGGGTTTTGATTGAGCCAAGCCCCCCACCAACTAAAACTACTATTAGCAATAATATTGTGATTACACTCAGACATCAATCTCAAATCTTCATAATTTTTGTCAGCATCATTATGTCCTACAAAAACAATCGGATAAGGTAGTTTGAGATTTTGTTCTGCCCACTCAATGTCATCTGAAAAAACAAAAAAAGTAGGATTTTCTACTTTAGAAGCTACTTCTTCAACAGCATTTTGATAGTATTCTAATGAACACATACCATGTACTTTTACGGTATCAGGATTGGCATAATCTGCTCTTCTGATATGTAAACTTATCGCATTACTATTCCTAATTTTTTCAGATATAACTTTGTCTTTTTCTTCTTGTGGTGTAGTGATTTGAAATTCTTTATATAAAATTTCTTTTATATTATGAGAATCAAAATACTTTTCAGTTTGCCAATATCCTTCAATAAAAATATGTTTGGCATTATACTTCTGAATTGCATCTTGATCAAAATTAAATGCCTTTTCGTTGATGTCAATATTTTTTTTGCCCAAAATACGATACTCCAAAACTCTATCCATTCCACTCAAATTATGAGGGTAGCTTTTTGCTTTTTGTATCATTGCTTTATCAACAATTTTTGCACTAATATCAAAATGTTGCAAACTATATTTGTGTAGTTTGTAAAAATCATGAAAAGGAGAAGTATCTAATACTAATTCCATCTTATTAAGTTCTGCCATGTGTTTGCCAAAGGCATATTGGAAGAGTTGGTTTCCCAACCCTCCAATAAGTTGAACGATTACCATATTTTCTTTTTTATAATCTATCATTTTAGCAAACAACTTGTAATTGTTTCTAAATCTGTTTTTGTAAGTTCAGGATAATTACCACAATAAAAACTATTTTCGTGTAAAAAATCTGTATTTGGTAAATCATATTCTTTACCTACATATTTTTTATAGAAAGGTTGTTTTTGCATATTTCCTGCAATCATAGGACGTATTTCTATTCCTGCACCTGAAAATTGAGCTAAATAGGTTTTTCTAAGTTCAGCAGTTTTACAAACTACTGGTACTGCAAAAGTAGAAAGCAAATCTATATGCTCATGCTTTAATGGAATCAAGTCTGGATTTTTTAGAATTGTTTTTTCTAACAGAAGATAATTTTTTTCTCGTATAGAAATATTACTGTCCAAAAACTGCATTTGATATAACCCTAAAAACCCTGTAATTTCAGTTGGACGAAGATTATAACCTAAATCATAAAACGTATATTTTGCATCAAATTCAGATTTTATATCAAATTTTTTGCGCCACTTAGCTTGCTGTACTGCTGTTAGATTTCTATCCCAGCCATTTGCACGCACAATACGAAGCATTTCGGCAAACTCATCATCATCTGTACAAACCATTCCTCCTTCTATTGTGGACATGTGATGCGCTACAAAAAACGAAAAACTAGCTCCTATTCCAAAGTTACCTGCCTTCGTATTTGCTACCTGTGTTCCTAAAGACTCACAATTATCTTCTATTAAAATAATATTTTGCTCTTCACATATTCTTTTAATTTCTTGAATGTCATCGACAAAGCCGAGAACATTTGTAATAAAGAAGGCTTTAATGTCAGAATGAGCAAGTGTATCTAATAGATTTTTTGAGCTTACATTTAATGTTTCTACTTGACAATCAACAGGAACAGCTTCAAAACCCATTTGAATAATAGGCATTGTATTGGTCGACCAAGTAAGAGCTGAAAAGGCAACTTTATCATTCTGTTTTAGTCTGCCCAAGTTTTTGAGTGCCTGTAACATAGCTAAGTTTGCACTTCCTCCACTATTGAACAAAATTCCTTCTTTTCGTCCTTGTTTTTTAGAAAACTCTACTTCAAATTCTGCACATTTGTCATGCATACTTAATCTATCAGCTTTCATTATAAATTCAGATAACGCTTTTTTGGTTTCATATTCATTCAAAAAAGCATTTTTCATTAATGGTATCATAGCGTTGTATTTATTTTAGTTTTTAGGCGTTTGGTAAAAAACTAGCGAATTAAAATTTTGCTGCTCAAGATAGTGTTTTTTGATAACTTTCAATCATTTGGTCAATGCCTTCTTCTAAGTCTATAGTTGGCACAAATCCCATTTCTTTCATACGACTTACTTCCATACATTTTTTGAGCATTCCATTTGGTTTTGAGCTATCCCATTCTATTTTTCCTTGATAGCCTACTTTTTTAGCTATAAGGTGAGCAAGGTCTTTGATAGAAATATCTTCTCCCCAACCAATATTTATGAATTGGTCATAATCTGTATAATTTTCCATCATGAAAAGAACAGACTTAGCACAATCGGTTACATTCATAAATTCTCTTTGAGCAATTCCCGTTCCCCAAAGTGTAATACTTTCTGTATTTTGTACTTTTGCATCTGAAAAACGCTTTACTAAAGCAGACAAAACGTGTGAATGTTTGAGGTCGAAGCTATCTCCTTCTCCATACAAATTACAAGGCATTAAAGAAATTGTTTTGAAACCGTACTGTCTATAATACATTTGACAAAGTTTCAGTCCTGCAATTTTGGCAAGTGCATAAGCTTCATTTGTGGGTTCTAATTTTCCTGTCAAAAGATATTCCTCTTTCATAGGTTGAGAAGCCTCTTTTGGATAAATACAAGAACTTCCCAAAAACACTAACTTTTCTGTTCCATTTAGATAAGCTTGATGAATAATATTGTTTTGGATAGCCAAATTATCATACAAAAAAACAGCGGGATTATCAATATTGGCTTGTATTCCTCCTACTTTTGCAGCAGCAAGAATTACATATTCAGGTTTGTGTTTTTCAAAAAAAGATTTTACTTGGATTGCGTCTGTCAAATCTAATTCTTTGCTAGTTGCATAAATAAGATTGGTATAACCTTCTTGTTGAAGAAGTCTTTTGACTGCACCTCCTACCATTCCTTTATGTCCTGCAATATAAATTTTTGCGTTTTTGTTCATTAGTAATGATTGTTTTTTGCTAGTTGATTATTCTTTCAATTTCCAATGCTCCCAAACAAACTCGTATTGATATACAATTTTATGAGTTAAAGATAATTTTTTCTGAATAGCTGTCATACGTTCTTTAGCATCATTTATAACAAAATCATGAAACTGTACTTTAATATTCTTAATATTTTTGATAAAACCTTCTTCGATAAGATGTTCTAAAAGGTCATACTCTCCTCCTTCTATATTCATTTTTACCAAGTCAACTGTATCTATTTGATGTTCTTTGAAGAAATCAGTTGCCTTTTGTAGTTTAATATCTACGGCTTCTTCTTCCTTTCCAAACATAGTAGAAGCATTGTCTGATAGATATAGTTTTGTAGTAATATCTTTATTAGATAAACCAAAATCAAATACTTTTATTTTCGGATTTTTGGCAAATCGCTCTTCTATTTGACTAGCAAACAATTTGTAAGGTTCAAAAACATATATAGTGGAATTATATTTTGAATAAATATCACTAGACCATTGCCCTTCGTATCCTCCAAAATCTAATACAGTAGAGTTTTCATTGAGAATATCACAAGAAAGGCTTAATTTCTTATCTCCATTATCGGCAAACCAAGGTTTACATCTTTGTTCTTGAATGTAATCATTGCTAGTTAGATATTCTTTTAATCTAGCTTTTTCTTCTTGTAGTCGTTTTTTTTCTATTGACTCGTGGTATAACCCCAAATTTCTATAATGCCAAACGTTACCAAGAACAGGGATTTTACTAATTATATTTCGTATTGTTTGTTTCACACTCATTTTCTTTATTTTTGACATACTTGTTCTAGAACTAAGTATTATTTTTTTCTTACTATTAGTTAGCTCTATGTTATTTTCTTTGATAAAATTAACGACTAGAGGATAAATACTATATTGATATAAATATTTTTCTTTTGCCTCAATAACTGCATCAAGATGTGTTTCATAAAAAGTATCGTCCTTTAATAATTTTTCAATCTCATGTACAGTTCTATCAAAATCATCTATATCTATTTTCACCAAACTAGCAGGAGAGAAATAGTCTGTAATATTAGGACAACCATAATATAGAGGTATAGTATGAGTAAGAAAACAATCATACAATTTTTCAGTGAACCAATTTTCTTCTACAGCATTCTCTATAGCAATAGAATACTTATAGTCTTTTAGAGTATCTAATTTTTTATCAAAATCGTTAACTCCTCTTCCAAATAAGTCTATGTCATCTCCAAAATGAGCTTTCAGCTTCATACAAAAGTCATAACGCTTTTTGTGTCCTTCTGTATGTTGTTTATCTGAGCAAATTAAACTAATTTTTTTTGTTTTTAAAACTTCTTTCTGATTGACTAATTCATCAAAATTACGTTCTACAAACCAAGGATTGGCTGTATGTGTGTAATGTGTATTTGAATGATGAATTCTATTTTGACAAGTAAGTACATATTCGAATTGATTAAGGAAACTATCTTCATAATTACCTGTTGCTGTTCCTTCTCCTGTTATGAATATTGTATTCTTAGGAGAACATTTCACAGTTTCTTCATTATTTAGCAAGTCTTCAAACACTAACCAATAATCAGCTTCTATTAAACCATCATTATTCATTACAAAATTATACCCTTCCCATTGATTAGACTCTTTAGGAGTTTGTCTTACTACTGGGAATTTTGGATAAGGAAATGTAAATTTAATAGTAACCATTTATAGCTTTATAAGTGTATTTTCAGCATTCCACAAAATATTTCCAAATGTGCTTTCTCCTATATGAGCAGGATTAAACTCGGTAGGCGCAAGTACGCTTATAAGTGTTGATGTTGCAGCATCTACTTCATAATCTGTAATACCATAACGACTACAGTGTACTTCTACCACATAGTTATTTGTAGTCAAAAACTTTGCAGGAATTTGAGTTTTTAGAGAATAGACTCCTTTTTTCATATTTTCATACTGTGCGTCCCAATCAGCTAATAATTTTCTAGTGATTAAGAGTCCATTTTTGTCCTTTATAAAAAAACCAATTCTAAATACGCTCAAATCTTTCAATGTTTCAAATTTTACTTCAACATCAATAGTATCACTTCCTATGTATTCTGACCTTATTTTACCTTCTTGAGTAATCAAAAAATCGTGAATAATTACATCTTCTCTTACTACAGGAAAGGTTTTTTCACTAGTCTGCTCTACTCCGTCAGAAAGATATTCATCAATTACGCCATCAATTGCGCCATATTTATAGATTTGTCCATTTTTGAGCATTAGCCCCTTTTGACATAGTGCCTTTATGGAACGCATATCATGACTAACAAAAAGAATTGTTCTTCCTTCTTCTGTAGAAACACTTTTCATTTTTCCAATGGCTTTTTTCTGAAACTCTACATCTCCTACAGCCAAAACCTCATCGACAACCAAAATATCTGGGTCTAAGTGAGCAGCTACAGCAAATCCTAAACGAACTGTCATACCAGAAGAATAACGTTTTACAGGAGTGTCTATGTATTTTTCTACACCTGCAAAATTTACAATTTCATCTAATTTTTGAGTAATTTCTTTTCTTGACATTCCTAATACAGCACCATTCAAGTAAATATTTTCTCTACCTGTAAGTTCTCCATGAAAACCTGTTCCTACTTCCAAAAGACTAGCTATTCTGCCTTTTATTTTGATACTTCCTGTTGTGGGAGCAGTTATTTTTGATAAGATTTTGAGAAGAGTTGATTTTCCTGCGCCATTTTTTCCAATAACTCCAAGTATTTCGCCTTGTTTTACTTCAAAATTAATATCCTTTAAAGCCCAAACATAATCAGAATTCGATTTTTGAGTACGGTCATTTACTTGTCCTATTTGTAGAGTAGGGTCTTCTTTTCCTCTTATCTTTGCCCAAAAACGAGCCATATCATCTCTAAGAGTTCCACTTCCTACAAGACCTAAACGGTACTGTTTGCTTATATCAGTAGCTTTAATAACAATATTACTCATTCAGAAAATTAAATAGTTTAGGAAAAATTGGTGCTATTTTGTTAAGCGAAACACAAATATAGTTTTTTTCATTGAAATAATTTATAAAAAATCTAAAATAGCTTGTTTCCAAACTTTTGGTTCTGCCATTATATAGGATTCGTGTCCTGCATTTATCCAAACCAACTGCTTTTTATCTTTTTTAGTATTTAGATTTTGATAGATTTTGTCTATTTCCCAAGTCTTTACTCGTGCGTCGTTTTTTCCTCCCATAAGTAAAGTAGGAATAGCTACTTTTTTGGAATATTTTTGAGGGTTGTGTGTGAATGCCCAAAAACCGTGCTGTAACCCTCCCCAAAGCATAAGCCACTCTGCAAAACCTTTTGAAGGAACGCCCATTACTTCAAAACGCCCTTTTACAGTTTGTTTCATAGTAGCAAATGGACATTCTAAAATCAATTTAGTTGCCTTTAGGTTATGAATAGCTATCGCTCTCAGAATAGAAGCTGCTCCCATAGACGAACCGTATAAAATTACAGTTTCAGTTTTGTAATTTTCTTTTATATAATCAAAAGTAGCTTTTACGTCGTCTGCTTCGTGATAACCTAATGAAATTTCTTTTCCTTCCGAACCTCCGTGACCTACAAAATCAACTAATAAAGTAGAATATCCAATTTGTCTGAAATAATCAGCCTCTAGTTCGTAAGACGATTTACAACCACCATAGCCATGAAAAAGAAGAATTGTTCCCTTTGAGTTTTCAACTTTATCATACCAACATTCTAATTTATACTTTCCATTTCGTGTCGGAATCAGAATAGTTTGTCTTTCAGAAGTGGTATAAGGAGAAAGTATATTTTCAGATTTGGGTAAAGAAATTCCACCCAAAAGAATTTTGAGTTTTTGAGAAAAAGACAAACTCTCAGGAGAAAGTGAACGCTCTCCTTCTTTAACATGCGTAAAATGATAAGCGTGTTTGTAAACCATTACATTGGCAGCCACAAAACCTCCTAGTAATGTCCAAAAAATTGTTTTTTTAGTGTTTTTATTCATAAATTTATTTTCCAATTAAGATAAAAGCAGCCCAGTAATAAGGAGCAGAAAACTTTTTACTTTCTAATAAAGATAATTTAGCTTTTTGCAGAGAAGTAGAATAATCTATTTTTTGAAAAGACGAATTTTGAGAAGTAGTTGTTTGCAAACTTTCTAAGTTATTTCTATAAAAGTTTGTTGCCAGTTTGTTTGTCGCCTCATCACTCACTTGCCACAAAGAAACCGTTAGATTATCTGCTCCTGCATATAACCATGCTCTTGTCAGTCCGACAATTCCCTCTCCTTTTGAGGTTTTTCCTAACCCTGTTTCACAAGCCGACATCATGACAAGTTCTGCACCTATTTGTAGTGCATAAATATCAGAAGCAAACAAACTCCCTGTACTTCCGTCAGCATTAGTCAGAAAAATTTGAGATAAATCTGGATTTTCTTCATTTACGTTTCCGTGAGTTGCTAAATGTATAAAACGATAATTTCTTAGAGAATCTGAAAACAAAATTGCTTTATCGGCTTTTTTGTAAGTATAAAGAGAAGTAGGAATTTTCTTTTCATTAAAAATAGAATCAATTTGTTTGACTTCTTGTGCTGTTCCATTTAAGTTTGGCAAGGCATTACTTTCAAAGTTTATGGGAGCAAAAAGAAAAATTGATGATGTTGTAGACTGTCTAATTTCACTCTCTTCTATAAATAAAGTTGCTGAATAACTATAACTAACTATATGTTTTTTGATAAGAAAAGGTAATTTAGAATAATTTTCTTCATCTAAATTTGTATTCTTTTTATTTATACTTTCAGTAAATAATGCTTCAAAAGGAATTTTACCCATATTTCCTTCAGGAACAATAACTACTTTTCGGACAGATGAAGGAATATCAAAAAATAAAAGTTGCTGACTCAATAAAGAAGAAGATTCAATAAAATCATCATAACTTTGATATTCAATGCTATTTCTAAGATAAACTAAATCATTTTCCAGTTCTTTTTCGGCAATCGTATTTATTTGTAAGTTATTTTTGGTAATCAAAAAGGCATAAATTTGTGAATTATCTCCTTGATTATTCGTTTGAGCATACAAGATTAAAGCTATTTTTTCATCTAATTTTGCTTGGATTTTGGGAACATCAGCAATTTGAGTATTATATTTTAATGAAAAATAGTTTGGATATTTTTTTTCTAAAAGGCTTGTAAGTTCTTTAGCTTGGCTTTGATAATTTATGAGTTGAGACCGTAAATAAAGTAAAACTGAATCTTGAACAGTTGTGGTTGAGATTGGATACGTTTGAATTTGCTGTTCGAAATAAGCAATTTGAGTTTGAATATTTTGTTCTTTTTCCAAAAGTGAATCTGGAATTCCTGCAAAATGCTTGGCTTTTGTATCAGCAATGGCAGCCAACAAAACAGAGGCTTTATTTCTTTCAGCAAAATAAAATGCTTGTTCTTTATACTTTTGTTTTTGAAGAGGAAACTCACTAATTGTATAAGCAATTCGCAGCCCTGTTTCATAAATTTCTGTTGCCCGATTTCCTAATGCAATTTTGTCTTGTTTATTAATTCTGAGGTTACGAATGTTTTCTATTAGCTTATCAGCGACTAATAATGTTTGGATAGCATCTTTCAAATCATTTAATAAAAGTGTTTTTTCATTGTATTTTCTTTCTAAAGTACGGGCTTTTAAAGAAAGAGAAAGTAATAAAATATCAGCATTTAGATAATCTGTTGGAAGAGGGTTTTGGTCTATTTTTTTTGACTCAAACTTTAGGGTATTTACAAAAAGAGCTTTTTGATAAAAATCTAATGCTGTTGAAAACTTCTGTTTTGCTTCATAAATTGTCCCTAATTGATTATAAACGGTAGCAATATCAGGATGTTTTTGTCCATAATTATTTTGGTAAATTTTTAGAGCTTGCATTTCGTAGTTTTCGGCTTGTTCAAAATAATTTTGAAGAAATGAATTTTGACCCAAATTATTCAATACAAATGCTTTAGCGAGTTCATTATGAGAAGTTTCGAAAGAATTTAATGCCTTTTTGAAGTAGTTTTCTGCTAACACATAATTTTCTTGTTCTCTCAAAATTATTCCTAGATTAATCCACGTATAAGCTAATTTATTGCTAATTCTATTATTTAAGTCTTTATTTTTTGGATTTTCTTTTTGCAGCTTATCATAAATATACTGACTCATCTGATAATATTCCTTTGCATTTTTGGGAAGCTGACTTGTTACTATCAATCCAAAATTATTATAAGCATCTGCCACTTCTTCCGAATCTTCTCCAATTTTATTTTGAGCTATCAAAACAGACTGTTCGGCAAAAGAACGTGCGCCTGTCAGATTTCCAGATTGCCAAAGGGCAATACTCATACTTTTATTGAGTTGAAGTTGTAATTGTGCAGGTAACTCTTCCTTATCTTCTAACTTTTGAGAATTTGTATAAGCCTCTTCAAAAAACTCAAGTGCTTGACTTATATCTCCTTTATACAGAGCAAATTCGCCTTTTGTGTGAGTGGCTTGAATAGACAAAACAGGTTTTTCTTGATAAACAGAGTTTGGAATTTCATTTAATTTTGAGAGTAGTTTTTTAGCTTTATTAATATTTCCATTCTGAATATAAAAACGAACTAATTCGGCGTGTGTATCTAAAAATTCTATCCAAGAATTAGATTTTAATTGTAGCACTAAATTGTTTTCCAATTCTAAAACCCTAGTGATTGTAGAGTCAGTTTTGAATTGATTTTGTGAAAAAAGGAAATTCGAACTTGCTATTCCTACAAATAAAAATAAGGTAAGAATAAAAGAGTTAGTCAATTTCATAGTTTGATATAATTTTTAGGTTTCATAGTTTTCTAATTCTATTCTCTAAATATAGAAATAATAAAATTATAAGTAACTCGTCCTAATTAGTTTGTATTATTATCTTGCATTTTTTTCAAGTCTGTACCAAAGGTCTGACTTGGAAAAAATAAGCATCAAAATGTCGTTTTTAAGTAGTCGTACAAAATTAATAATACATATAACTGATTAGCGAGTGATTTTTAAGATAAAACACAAGATAAATAAAATTACAATTACTAA
>PFKD01000110.1:1131-8551 GCA_002784125.1 Flexibacter sp. CG_4_10_14_3_um_filter_32_15 | reverse complement strand
TCCGATATTTGATTATATGTAAATTAAAATATAAATTAAACTGCTCATTATCAAGTACTTAAAAAATGGTAGGGTAGAGTAACAAAAAAGCCATTCTATCAAAAATTATTTTTCAATAGAATGGCTTTTAATTTTCACGAATTTCTGTATTATTTTATTCTAAAGAAGCCCGAACTTCTTTTGTTATTTTGATTCCTTTTTGTTCTGCTTTTTCAAAATAATATTTTGCTTCTGACTTTTGCTTTTTAGTAAGATAAATTTCTCCTAAAAGTTTGTAACCTTCTGCATCTTCTGGATAAATAGTGATATAATCATTCAAATATAATATTGCTTCTCCTAAGTTTGAGTTTGGAATCAAATTATCCTTGTGCATAATAGCTAGATATTTCAAAACTTGAGGTTGTTTTTTAGAAGATACTTTTTGAAAATGAGTGTAAGCAGCTTGATTATTTTTGATGTTCCATTGCTTTACACCTTCTTCAAAGTGATTAATTATAACTTCACTTTTTGTCGTATTAGTTGATTTAGTTGCGTTAGCTGTAAGTCTGATACTTTCATTATTTTCTTGATTCTGTTGACTTTCTAACCATTGCAAAGCTATTTGATTATTTTGTCTTGCAGCTAGATTGTAATAAGAAGTAGCCAAATCAATATTTTTTTCTACAACCTGTCCTTCTTGATAGGTATTTGCTAAGAGTAATTGAGCCTCTACATAATTATTCGTTGCTGCTTTTTCGAGCCAATATTTTGCTTTTACCCAATTTGGTTTTGTATTATTTTTTATATCTAAATACATTTTTCCGAGTTCATATTGTGCTTTTGCATCATTATTCATCGCTAAATAAAATCGATAAGTAGGCAAATCTGAAGGCAACCAACGTTTTGCATCTATACGCTCTAATGCCTCTGCAGCACGAGGATATTTTCCTCCCCACGCTTGCAAATAACAACGAGCAGCTTGTTCCATATTTTGCTCTACACCACTTCCTTTTTCATACAAATTTCCCAAACGAAAGGCAGCTTGTGCATTTCCTTGCTCTAAAGCACGTTGATACAAATCAGCAGCTTTCAAAAAATCTACCTGTGTTCCTATTCCAAGCTCATAAAACTGTGCTAGTGCAACCTGTGCAGAATCATACCCTAAATCAGCCGATTTTTCATACAACTGAAATGCTTTTTGGTAATGTGCTGTTGTAGAAGCACTTTTTTCTTGTTCCTTTCCTAGTTTGTAAGCGATAGTTGCATCATTTTCTTGTATATTTTGAGCAAAAGAAGAAAATGTAATAAGAATAGTTGTAAATAGAGTAAGTATCATAATAGTAATAAGTGCTATATTATTTTTATAAATTGGCCTTGAGTTTATTTTATACATTTCATTAAAAAATAGTTTTAACTAAAAGATAAAAAATAAATTATTCTATCTATTAAAATAAATTTATTTTTTTAAGAGTATATTTGTATGAGTACTAGCCAAACTTTATGCCTTGATTAATAATAAATACGTAGAATTACGTAGAGGGTTAGTTTTTTACGATTAAAACACGTTTTCTCTCGGTTAGTAATACTTTAATTAGGATAAAAATTTTATCTATCTTTATGAAAATGGTAGTGCAAAATAAAATAGCTCATAATCATTATTTATTGAACTTTTTTTATTTAAAATTTAAATTTATTTGTAATAAGTATAAAAAAGTGAAGTTTTAAAATGCTACCTATCTCAAGACAAAGGTAAAGTTTTATTCTTTATTTTTCAGTTTTTAATAGCGATTTTAATAGTAACACTATTTTAGTTTTTATTAAAAAATTGTATCTTTGCAGTCTTTTTGCGCTATGGAGTTTGCATACCTTCGCCGTATTCTTTTTATCATTCTAAATTACGAAATCAAAATGCCTACTATATCTTCATCATCTTTCTCAAAGCTATCTAAGCCAGTTTCGAAACCAACTAGGCAAACCAAACCAGAACTTACATCTTCTCTTCCTGTAATGGAAGCCTTTTACACCTTGCAAGGCGAAGGCGTTTTTACAGGACATGCAGCCTATTTTATACGGTTAGGAGGCTGCGATGTAGGTTGTTTTTGGTGTGATGTAAAGGAGTCTTGGGACAAAGAAGCGCACCCACAACAAAGTATTTCTCAAATTGTAAAAGAAGCTAGTTCTTTTTCTGCTCGTTTGGCAGTTATTACAGGAGGAGAACCACTCATGCACGATTTAGACGAGCTTACAGCAGCATTAAAGAAAGAAGGTTTTAGAGTGCATATCGAAACTTCTGGAGCGCACCCACTTTCAGGTACTTTAGATTGGATTACGCTTTCTCCAAAAAGATTCAAAAAACCTTTAGAAGCTATTTATCCGAAAGTACACGAACTCAAAATGGTTGTTTATGCCCTTAGTGATTTGGAATGGGCGCAAGAAGAAGCCAAAAAAGTTTCTGATTCTTGTAAATTACTCATTCAACCAGAATGGAGCAAAAGCGATAAAAATCTACCTATTTTGATAGAATTTGTAAAAGAAAATCCTAGGTGGCAAGTTTCGTTACAGACACACAAGTTTATGAATATTCCTTGATTAATTCTTGATAAGATTCAGATAATTATTCAAATAAATCAAAAAAGTAGGGAACACAAAACGAATTTATACGTTCTACAATAAAAATAGAACTGCTTTTTTGTTGGTTTTATCATTTAGTAAAATCCTAAATTCGTACTTATGTCTAACACTTCCTATCTAGTTTCTATACTCTTTTTATTGATGTTTTTCTTTACTTCTACGTTTGCAAAGGCTCAACTCCTTTGGGAAATAAGTGGAAATAATAGTAAACAAAAATCATATCTTTTCGGAACTGTTCATGTAGGTGATGAAAGGATAATTGATTATGCCTCAAATGTTTATCCCTATATGGATAATTCATTAACGGTAGCTGGAGAACTGGATTTGAATTTTATGACTTCTATTTTAGCGATTGGTTATGTGATGTCGCCACAAGATTCGACACTTTCAAAATTACTTACAAAAGAAGAATATCAAGAAATAAAGCCTTATTTATCCAAAAAAATAGGAGAACTCGCTCCTTTTTTAGATATGATTCGACCTGTTTTTATTATGGCAATGTTGCAAGAAAAGGAGCAGGAAGAATATGCTAAAATAGAAAAGAAAACAGAAAAAAATCAGAGCGCAACCACAGAAAAATTCCCTGCTTTGGATATGTACTTACAAAACCGAGCAAGAAAAAATGAACAAACTGTAATCGGATTAGAAACAGTAAAAGAACAAATGAGCGCACTAAATTCTACACCAATCAATGAACAAGCAAGAGAACTTTATAATTATATTATAGAAAAAAGTAAGCCTAAAATACAAGATTCAGTAAAAGTAGAACAAAATGATACAACTTTAGTAAAAACAGAAAACTCTAATCCAATGGAAAAATTAATTTCACTTTATTTGAGTGAAAATATAGAACTTTTACATGACCAAATTTCAAGTGAGTTTGAGAAAGAAACCTATCAAGCACTTATCGTCAGAAGAAATATTCAGATGGTAAAACGAATGGAAGAACAAATGCAAAAAGAACTCACAAAAGAAAACAGAAAAAGCAAAAAGAATATTATTTTTGCAGCCGTTGGAGCTGGTCATTTGGGAGGAAAAGAAGGAATGGTAAATTTATTGAAACAGGCTGGTTATACGCTTACACCTATATTTTTCAATAAAAAAGAAGAAATTAAAGAATGATTTTATAACAAAGTAAAAAACCTTCATTCTTTAAGAATATTCTCAAAAAACGAAGGTTTTTTTATTTAAAAAGTACAATTTGATTTAAAAATCTATATCAATTTTTCTATTTTGTCCTAAATCTGCCTTATCATTGAAGGGCGCAAAGACATGAAGTTCTCCATCTACATAACGGGCTTCAATGCCATTCGAATCTACATGAGGCAGAATTGGAAAGGCTTGCATAAAACGTGGAACACCTTCAAATTCGTTAATTTTTACTAAAGACATAATAATTAAATGTCCTTGACGAATTTCTATTTTGTATGAATTTGGCTTTACAGATGCTGCTTTCAAACGCAATAAATAACCGTTTTCTTCTTCTGAAAGAAACATTTTTGTAGGAACAGTTCCTCCACTAGCTATATTTTCGGCTTGCGATTGTAAGGCAAGTTTTTTAGTTAAATTTTTATCTATTGTCATCATAACTGATTTATATTTTTGGTGCTTTGAATAGCTTGTTATCTGAATTGGTTGATTTACTACTATATAATCAAAACTCAAACCAAACTTTATTATCTTTTTCGTAATTAAAAAAAATTAAAAAAATAGTTTTTTTAAAACAAAAAAATCTAAAATAGATTAAAATTAAATACACTCTTATCAATAAATGCCAAAAAGTCAGTCTAAAAACACAAATTGCATTCAAACTGACTTTTTAACAGTATAAATCCAAAAATGTTTGTTTTTGATTATTGAACTACTATTTTACGCACAGCAACAGGTTTTTGATTATCAAAAAGAGTAACAAAATAAGTTCCTTTTGCCCATTTTGAAGTAGTTATAGTTTCCTCAACAGACTTGTTTTCGATCATTTTTCTACCCAAAACATCAGTAACATGGACTGTATAATTTTTCAAGTTTTCTAATTGATAAACAAAACGTAAATTATCTGAAATAGGATTTGATGCAATTTTGAAATAATTATTTGCTTCCAAATTATCTTCTATTCCTGTTACTTCTGAAATATTTGCTATTCTCAATCGATATTGTTCGGAAGTAAAATCATCATTTATTCGTCCTAATCTATAAACAATCAAATGCATTTGTTCGCTTGTATTTACGTTTGTTACTTCTATTTTGGCAGCTTCTCCAGCATTAGGATAATTTTTGATTATTCTTACTTGTCCATTGGGTTGAAAACTCACAAACTGAACTCCTATTTCGTTTCCTGATTCATTATTAGGTAGTATTTCTACTTTAAATTCTTCTTCTTGGGTATTGAGTTTTATATAATCTGCTGAAAAACGCATCAAACGATTATTTCCTTGTGAGCTACTATTCCAGACTATCGTTGAGCCTGTAAAATCCATTTCTCCTTCTATTCTGACTGTTTCAGAGTCAATATTTTCTCTCAAATAATTGATATAATCAGCAGCACGAGCATAAACAAAAGGGGGTGAACTAGCACTAGCAGACAAAACTACATTAACTGCAAAAAAATTTTCAAAAGCAGTATTCAAATTTATATTTTTGGTGCGAAGAGCATTATCAAGTGCCTCTAATTCGGATTGAGAACGCATATTTTCCCAAAATGTCCTAAAAACATCCTTCCCATAATTTTCTCCTACATACTGAAAAAATATCCACGAGCCATACCATTGTGTCGTAAAATCATTGAAATTTGGGTCATTATCATCCGAAAAATCATAATTTATAGCTACATCAGGCGAACCCAAAACACTTTCCAAATACTGAAAATTATCATCTACACCAGGATAAATCACTTCTTCCATCCACGAAGCAGAACCTTCTAGCGCAAAAGCAGAAGGCGTATCAGCATTATAACCCAACTGAATAGAATGGAAATATTCGTGTGCAGCTGTTACTTTGAGTGCATCATTTTGCAAACCAAAACCTTCATAATTATTACGCATTCTCATAACACTTGTACTCGCCTGCGTTTCTATCGCTGAAGAGTTAGGATTATCGCCTACGGTTGTTTCAGGTGCAACATATCCATACAGTCCCTGTCGCAAATTTGTAACATAGACATCATAAAAATCTTGTCCTCCTCCTTCTTCTCCATCACTTGGAGGAGGAACAAATCCCAAATTACCAATTTCTTTTGTATATACATTCTCAAACTCAGCAGCCATAAATTCTATATAATCTGGAATATCATTGTTATTATTGTCTGTTGGAGAGACGGCATCATTACCTGTTGTCTCGTAATGAAAACGAAAATGACGTGAATCTGCTGAAAAATCAAGAGCAGGGCGTTCGTTGTATGTTCTCAAAACTTTTTGAAGACGAGAAGTAAGACGTTTTTTGTTTCGTTCTCCTTCTAAAAGCACCAAAGAAAGACAAGAACGATGTGATTCTTCACTTCTATCTGCATGAGAGTGATTTGGAGAAATAGCATGATTTAATTTTGCTTCCCATTGTTTGGAAAACGCTATATCTTCTTGAAGTGAAGGATTAGTTTGAGCAAATACTGTTGTAGTAGAAATAACTGCAAAAGTAAAAGCTACACTAGATTTTAGAATAGAATAAAATTTCATTGTATATTTTTTTTTAATGTAGTATTGCCTTAATAAATAATTGCACAAAGTATATACGAACACTCTAAAGATATAAAAATTCGACTTAATTTATTGAATAATTACCTATTTTTTTATGTAAAAAGATTACAAAAAACCACTCATTCATAGACTTTTCTATAAATAAGTGGTTTTGATTTGAGTGGTTTTGATTTTTTTATTTCTACTGAAAAGTTATTTCTTAAAAGCAATTTTCAAACTTACTAAAAGCATAAAGACTGCAAAAAGAGCTATTACTCCACCCCAAAACCAGTACGGTAAAATAAGAAGGTTTGCAATCGCTTGTGTATCCGAAACACCCATTTTTGCACTGTCACTAAACATATAATCCCAACTCAAAAAAGCACTTGCCCACGCCTGTACTCCCAAAAACTGAACTACAAAAGGCTTGTATGAATGAGGTAATTTGAAGGCGCATGCCATAATAGCAGCACCCCAAAGACCGACAGCCACAACCCCAAAGATAGAGCGAACCCAAATTACCACAGAAAGAAGTAATGCAGTTCCTAAAATCCCCATGGCTATTTTTGCCCCTTTTTGAGTACGACCAGCCATAATGAGTATTGCTCCTATTATTGGAGGAGACATGAGTCCAGCAGCAGATACAAATGCACCTGTGATTCTTCCTCCATACGTTATACGAGCAAAACCTGAGGCATCAGAAGACATTTCTAGTTTCATAAACTCCCCCCCCCAAAGAAGTGCCATAAGTCCATGTCCCATTTCATGAAACCAAGTTCCTAGAATAACAAAAGGATAACTAATATAATGTCCATAAGGAACATTAAAAAGCACTACCGTAATTACGGCAGCAATCAAAAGTCCGATAAGAGAACTATGTTGGGCAGCTTGAGAATCTGTTGAAGAAGCAGAAGAATATTTTTTGTCTAAGATTGAATTTTTCATGTATTGGATTTGTAAAGTTTGAAACAGTATGATTGCTATTTTGTTTAACAATGTATGTACTATACCTTACTATTTTTATTTTTTAATCTCAACGACGGTAAAACCTCGTTGACGGTTGTCAAAAATAGAGCAAAGCCAATCATCGTTGAGACTCAAATGCTGCCGTCAACGAGGTTTTAAAAAATAGTAGGACACAGAAC
>PFKD01000110.1:0-1112 GCA_002784125.1 Flexibacter sp. CG_4_10_14_3_um_filter_32_15 | reverse complement strand
TAGTCAATTTGTATTACGTAGGGAAAAGGCAAGCCTTTTCCTAAACTAGCTGTTTGTATCAAAAAAAATACCTGTATGGAAGGAAAAGGCGTGCCTTTTCCCTACAAAAAACGACAATTTGTTATACACCCCAGAACAATGTATGTATAATTTACGAAAAAAAACCTAAAAAGTTAGAAAGCAAAAGTACACATTTTAATATCTAACGTTTTTTTGGGAGTTTTTGTGTTTTTTTACGGTTTTTGTGTTGCAAGAAAGGCAGCTATTTTGATTTCTTGGAGAATGAAAATTTATTTTTTGAGTAACTTGCCTTATCTTTTTTTAAATTTTATTTTGCAAATCCCTAACCCCAACCCTAAATGACTGTACTTACTCCTCTTCAAGAACGAAAAGCTAGACGCATGTTTGAAGTTTTTGATATAAATAATGACGGAACTGTCGAAAGAAATGATTTTAATTTAATTTTAAATAAATGGGCTGAGGTTGTTCCTTTTTCTCGTCAATCTGAAACCTATCGTGGGCTAAATTATCTCTATCAAAACCGTTGGAAAAAAATCCTTTTCTTTGCTGATAGTGATAAAAATGAACAAATTAGTGTTGAAGAATGGATTGCCTATTGTAATTCATTGATAGAGCAAGATTCGTATGAAGAAGATATTTTGCCAATTACTTGTTACATAATTCGTCTTTTTGCAGACCAAAACAAAAAAGAAGATTTCAAAATAGATGTGTCTGTTTTTGAAAAATTTTATGTCGCTTACGGAATTGATAAAGAACTTGCCAAACAGACTTTTGATAAATTAGATGTAGAGAAAAAAGGATACTTGACAGAAGACGAAATAACAAAGTATTGGAGAGAATTTTATGAAAGTAATGATGAGAATGCACTAGGAAATTGGTTTTTTGGAAGATATTGAAATGGGGAATAAGGGCGAGAGAAGAGAGACATGAGAGGAAAGAATACAAATACATAGATTTTAGAATAAAACGCTAAACTAAATTTAATAAATCATACGATTATTGATAGCATTAAGTTTTGGAGACTTAGGAAAAGTTTCCCATTCCAGAAAATCGTTCTAATACGTTTTTTACTTGTTGTTTAGAAATATTAT
>PFKD01000072.1 GCA_002784125.1 Flexibacter sp. CG_4_10_14_3_um_filter_32_15 | reverse complement strand
AAAAGGAGAAAGTCCGTAGTTGTCAGTAAATAGATAAAAGAACAAAAAGACAGTATAATTTTATATGTAATTTTATAATAACGCTATGAAGACTACTTTTAAAAAGACTATTTTTTCTTTATTGATTGCACTCATTTTTTCGATGGGTTTGCAGTCTTCGGTTGTTTATGCCCAAAACAAAACTACTACTACAAAGCAAGAAACAGAAGTAAAAACAATAAAAGAATTTGATGAACAAAAATGGAACGAGCTACGAGATGGAATTAAATATGCCGAAGAAGTAGAAAAGAAAGAGAAAGATTATACGACACCAACTTCTAACTGGCCTAAGCTAGATTGGAGTTTTTTAGAAGCCTTTAAATATGTTTTTATTGGTATTGTGATAGCTTTATTGGCATTGGCATTAGTTTGGTTTTTTACAAAAGGCGTTTTGTTTGGAAACAAAAAAACAAAGCTAGAAGAAGAACAAGCTGCATTTTTGACAGAAGAGAACTTAGAAAAAGTAGAATTTGGTTATTTAGAACAAGCCTTAGACAAAGCACTATTACAGCGTAATTTCCGTATGGCAATTCGTATTCATTATTTATGGCTTTTGAAAGTCTTGTATGAAAAAGAATTGATTAATTGGAAAAAAGACAAAACAAATCACGTTTATATTTCAGAATTAGCTAACAAATCATCAGAAGAATCTGCTACCAGTTTTAGAAAACTTACGCTTTGGTACGAAAAAGCATGGTATGGAGAAAGGAATATTGATGAAAATGATTTTCGTATGGTAGAAACATATTTTGTTGATTTTAGAAAATCACATGAAAATAAGGCAGCGTAATTTGTAAATGAGAAAGTACTTTTCTAAAGATAATCTTTCATTTTCTGAATTATTTTATTCTTTATTTCCTGCCAATTTATTGATTTTATCATGATTGGATCAGGTTGTAAATCTGCATCATCAAAATAGACCATACTTTTGAATAATTGCAAAGTATTCATTTGTGGAAATTGATTTTCAAATAAAACTACCAATTCTGAAACAGAGTACTTTTCTAATAAAAAGTATATATCCACAAAGTCTTTTTTAGCACCTCTATTACATATTGCGACTAATTTCATAATAGCAATTTTTTCAATGGGTAATAAACGAATTTTCTCTATTAAGATAGGTTCATCTACAAATTTATAAGGATATTTTACAATATCGATTTTAATTTGATTGATTTCTAATTGTAAAAAATAACCTTGATCAATTATATTTTCTATTTTACCTAATTTAGAAAGGGTTTTTAATACTTTATCTTTATCAAAATACTTTGAAGTAAACAAGTCTAAATCTACTGATATCCGATGTCCTATTTGAAGAGCTAAAGAAGTTCCTCCAACCAAAGAGAGAAAGTCTAAATTAGATTCTGCCATTATTTCTTTAAGTAACTTTAAAGTTTTGGGATAAATGGATTCTGTGTGTAACATCTAAATTGTTCTTTTGGGATATTAAATAAATAACTACAAAAATTTAATGTTTTTTCATCTAAAAAACGAATTTCAATTATTTCTTTCTTGATTTGTTCTGAACTATATTGTTTCTTTAATTCAAACCAATCGGATAAATTACCTCTAGTCAATACTCGTTCTATTACAAAACGAATATGTTTTTGATAATCTATTTTTTCAAAATCAATATCCCAAAATAAAGTTTTATTTAATTTCATAATAAATTGTATTTTACATTTTATTTTCTTCTCGTCTTTCTCAATTTAAAAAGTTTTATCAGTTTGGGAACATAATCATCGTGTGTACTCAAATACAAATAATCTGCTCCATAGCGTTTACAAAGGTTTTCTAATTCTTCTCTTTTTTGTACAAACTGCTTTTCAAAACGCTGACGATATTCTTTTGAAGACGTATTTACCCAAACTGATTTACCCGATTCTTTATCATAAATCTGAACGATTCCGAGTTGTGGTAAATCTTGTTCTCTTGGGTCGCCCAAATGAATACAAATCAAATCGTGCTGTTTGGCAACTCCTTTTAATGCAGCTTCATAATTCTCATCAATAAAATCTGAAACCAAAATCATTACACTTTTTCTTTTTATGATATTCATAGCCATCGTAATGGCTTTAGTGAGATTGGTTTGGTCAGAAGTAGGATTCAAATCAAAAATTACTTTCAAAATCTGTGCTGCTTGTCTATTTCCTTTATCTGGACGTACATAACGCTCTTTTTTATCACTAAAACAAAGCAAACCTACTGAATTTTGTTCACGCAAAGCCGAAAGTGTAAGTACTCCACAAATTTCTTTTCCAATATCTAATTTTTGTAGCCCTTGCGCTCCCACACGCTGCGAAGCACTCACATCAAGCACAAAAAAAACGTTTTGTTCCTTTTCTTCTTTGTAGGTATTGATATATGCGCCGTGTCCTTTTGCTGAAATATTCCAGTTGATAGTACGAACATCATCGCCATAATTATACTGACGGACATCATCAAACTCTAATCCCGAACCCTTAAAAACAGAATGACTTTCGCCCTGCATATTTGTATTGACAGCCTTACGAATCAAAATTTCGTACTTGCGAAGTTTGCTAATTATATCTTTTAACATAGTATTGTTTTGAATTGATAAAATACTACCAATATGAAACTCCTAAAGAAGTAAGATGAAATATATTCTGTATTTTATTTGTCCCTTAGGGACTTCATATTGGTAACTATTGAATGACTAAATTTGTAATTTGTTCCGTTAGGAACTACATATTGGTAGTATTTTTATTCCAAAGGTTTAAATGAATACTTTTCCTCATATTCTATTTCAAAAGCCTTTAAAAAATCAGTATATTCTTCTAAAAACGATTTCTTTCTGTGATGTTCTTCTTGATTTTCTATGTATTTTATGACCTTATCAATATTTGAACGAGCATAAGAAAAAGCTCCATAACCTTCTTGCCAAGCAAATTTCCCTTTAGATAATTTTTGTTCATTTACCCACAAAGAAGAATTTTGTTTAATACTTTTAGCTAAATCTGAAATACTTTGATTTGGACGAAGACCTATCAGAATATGAATATGGTCAGCCATTCCATTAATTGCCAATAACTTGTGATTTTGGTTTTGTATTATGCCTGTAATATATTTATATAATTCATTTTTCCAGTCTTTTTGTATTAGTCCTGTTCTATATTTGACAGCAAATACGTATTGAATATGAATTTGAGTATATGTATTTGGCATAATTGAATGTTGTTATAATTATGAAAATGCTACCAATATGAAGTTCCTACGGAACAGAAAGCCATTTTTTCTCTTTTCTTGCTACCAATATATAGTTCCTACGGAACAGAATTTCTTACCTTAAAAGATGATTGAATTTATAGTTAATTCTTACGAAATAATTTTTTCGTATCCAATGTGAGCGTAAAATTATTTGTTCCTCCTGCAATATGTGCCAAAGAACGAGAATATGCAAATTCAAACGAACGAACACGCAAAACTCCACCAAACGAAAAGCCTACAAAAGCAGGTCTAGCTGTTACGACCAACTCACGACGACGCAAAAAATTGTACCCAGCACGAATATTAAAATTCTTACTAAAAATAATTTCTGCACCCAAAACAATTCTTCGAAATGCTTTATCAACTGCACTTGTTTCTTCTACCACGACTTGTCCGTTTGCATCTAATGTTGTACTTCTTGCAGGGTCATTGTACGCAATATTTTTTCTAAAAAGCTGTTGTAAAGTCAATGAAAAACGAACTGGCATTTTTTCAGGTTTTAAAGAAGCTCCCAAAAGAATATTCATCGGCATTTCGTACTCCGAAGTAGGCGAATAATTACTAATCAAAAAACCTAAGTTATTCATAACTAATCCAAAACGCAAATCCTTTTTTGGGTGTGTTAGTGTTCCTCCCAAATCCAAATAAATGGCTGTTGCATTGAATCCAGCGAGCTGCGAACCTGCAATTTTCAACGTTCCACCAACACGAAAAGCATCAAATTTTTGTGAATGACTGACCCCAAAACTATATTCACTTGCATTTATTTGCCCTAAAGAATTTCCTAAAGCATCATAACTTTCAATATTTCCATAATCAAGGTACTGAAATGAAAAAGCTAGGTTTGAAAAACGTCCTAACTTTTTAAAATCGTGTCCGTAAGCTAGGTTTACATTACTGATTCCTGCCGAATATCCGTAATAAGCCAATGACAGACGGTCGTGTGTTGCATCAGTTAGAAGAGCAGGATTTTCGATGTGCATGTTTATATCTTGCTGTTCTCCTGCATCTTGTGAAGTAATATTTGCTCCTCCCAAGCCGATTACTCGTGCATGTGTAGGAAGATTTATGAATTCTAAAGATGTTTTTCCTCCAATTTGTGCAAAAATAGAATTTTGAAATAGTAGAAGAAAAAATAAAGCTAAAAAAGAATTTAGAAATAAAAAATTAAAAAATACGGATTTATTGGAAAATAATTTATACATTTCTTAGGGAATGGCTTATGTAGTCCAAACCCTAAGGGTCTGAAAGAACTTTAGGGTTTAAAAAATAATTTGTAATCTCTACAAATTTACTCGTTTTTATAAAAAAATCTGTCCTAAAAAAGTATAATCTTAAAATTACTTTTTTAAAAGTCGGTTTTTGACTAATTATTAGTTTTAAAAAAAAATCTATTTAATCAAAAATAAACTTTTTTTAAAATTTTAAAAGTCAGTCTTTAATTTTACCCAAATAACTGATTTTCAAAATTGGCGTTTGCATTAATGTAGCTGACAACTTCCAAGTTGTCAGTAAAAATATATTCTGACAGCTTAGAATTGCAAATCAGCGAAGCTAACCTATCAGCTACTTATCACCAAAATAAAAATCCTATGTTTTTCAATCTAAAAGGCTCACAACAATTCCGAGAGGAAATAGAAAGTTGGGTAAAAGAAGGAATTATTAATTCCGAGCAATCCCAAAAACTTTCTCAAAAATATGAATTACCAAAACTTGGCGAAGCTCCTCCATTTTATAGAGATTCTAGTTTTATCTTAAAAGCCGTTGCTATCTTGATTGGTGTAGCAGGTTTGATGCTAGTCATTGCTCAAAATTGGAAATAGAGAAGAATATATCGTTTGGTCAGAAGTTTATGTAACTGATGAAGGCGCAGTTAGAATGAGTGATATTGATTTTAGGAAAAAATGAAAAATTTTACTAGCGCAAGATTCTATCTTGTGCTTACCGTTTCGCAAGCATATGCTTGGACGAGAAAATAAAACCATATAAAAAAATGCTAGAAAGACAAAATTTCAGAGAATACGCCCACAAAGTAGCCGATAAAATGGCTGATTATTTAGAAAACGTCGAAGAGTTTGATGTACTTTCAAAAGTAAAACCACGTCAGATTTTTGATGAATTACCTTTGTCTGCACCAAAAGAAGGCGAATCAATGGATGTTATTTTGAAGGATTTTGATGACATTATTTTGAAGGGAATGACGCACTGGCAACACCCACAATTTTTTGGTTATTTTCCTGCCAATAGTAGTCCTGCTTCTGTGCTTGGCGAAATGCTTACGGCTACCTTGGGAGCGCAATGTATGATTTGGCAAACTTCCCCAGCTGCTGCCGAACTAGAAGAAAAAACAATGATTTGGCTAGGCGAATGGTGTAATTTACCCAAAAACTGGCACGGAGTAATTCAAGATACAGCTTCAGCAGGTACACTTTGTTCGATTCTGACAGCACGAGAAAAAGCGACAAATTTTCAGAGTAATACAAAAGGATTAGCTTTTTTTGATAAGAAATTTAGAACGTATTGTTCTGACCAAACGCATTCTTCGATTGATAAAGCCGTAAGAATTGCAGGAATTGGAAGTGATAATTTGATAAAAATAAAGACAGATTCTAGTTTTGCCATCGATATAAATGCTTTTGAAGAGCAAATCAAACAAGATATTCAAGACGGATTTACGCCACTTTGGGCAGTTGCAAATTTGGGAACGACAAGCAGTACAGCCTTTGATAACGTAACAGAAATGGGTAAAATCTGTAAAAAATATAAAATTTGGCTTCATATAGATGCAGCTTATGCAGGAACGGCAGCAATTTTACCAGAAAAGCGTTATTTATTTGAGGGAATAGAAGAAGGCGATAGTTATGTTTTCAATCCTCACAAATGGATGTTTGTCAATTTTGATTGTTCGGCTTATTACGTGAAAGATAAGGGTGCGCTTATTCAAACGTTTGAGATTTTGCCTGAATATTTAAAGACAGGTTTTGAAAGCGAAGTAAATAATTACAGAGATTGGGGAGTTGCTTTAGGAAGGCGTTTTAGAGCTTTAAAACTCTGGTTTGTCATGCGAAATTTTGGCTTAGATGGTATTCAAGAAAAGCTCCGTTTGCATCTTTCCTTAACTGATTATTTCACTCAAAAAATCATCAATCATTCTGATTTTGAACTCATCACAAATCCAGAACTCGGTTTGGTTTGTTTTAGGTATTTTGATACAACCAAAACAGAAGAAGAGTTAGATAAAATCAACATACAAATTCTACATACTTTAAACGAAACAGGAAAAGTCTTTTTGTCGCATACAAAGCTAAATGATAAATACGTTTTGCGCCTTTCCATTGGACAGACGTATGTAGAGAAAAAACATATTGATGGTTTTTGGGAACTGCTTTTGTCAGTTACCAGTGAGAAGTTATCGGTTATCAGTTAATAAAATATGAACTGCAATTTAGTAGGAATAGTAATTTTATCATGATTGCAGTTCATTTTTAATCTCTAATACGAATCATATCACTATCAATTTCTATCAAAAAACTATCTGTTGAAAGATAAGTATAGATAAAATCAAAATTTTCATCTAAAATATTTATCAAGTCTTTCGTACTAATATTGCCTAGATTAATTTTAATTAACTTTTTGGGAGAATTATTTAAGAAATGGCTGTTTTGAAAATCTGAATCTTTACTCATTAGGGTATAATCATTATCATCAACATATTTGGCTATTTTATTATCCTTTGTACTATCTCCATCTAAAATATCATTTACATGAACTGCTTCAATATTTTTGGATTCTAAAAAACGAACTACTTTAAAGGAAATATGCACATCACACACTATTTTTATCATTTTCTTATTTTTTAGGCAATATTTTTAATAGATTTTGTACTAATCCATATTTTTGCAAACTGCAAAGAAGCTCTAATATCGTCTATTTCCAAGCTTGGATGATCTTCTATAATTTCTTCATAAGTCATTCCACTTCCTAGCATATCTAAAATTACCTCCACAGGAAAACGCATACCTCTAATACAAGGTTTGCCATGACATATTTCTGAATCTATAGTGATGCGTGATAGTAGATTTTTCATAATTTATATATTTAATTTTTTCTTTTCGAATGTTTCTAAATAAAGTTAATGTTTTTTTCTGTGATTAAGAAAGATTATCTACAATCCTCTATACTGACAACTACGGACAAGTTCATTTATAATACAAAAAATCTTATCT
>PFKD01000392.1 GCA_002784125.1 Flexibacter sp. CG_4_10_14_3_um_filter_32_15 | reverse complement strand
ACATCTTAGATGGAGAGCATTAGCCATTTCTGAATAATCCACAAAAATTGTCAGATAACCAAATATCTGAACTCACAAGAGGCAAGGTTTCTCTTATTTTTTGTTCTAATTGAGAAAAATTAGTCAGTTTTTCACAACTAATTCTGATAAAATCAACCACATTTCCAAACTGCTCTTGCATAGTCATTGCACCTACAACCTGTCTTGTATCTTCATCAATTTTATTGACTACACAAAGAATCGGACTTGGTTTTTTATCCTTTTCATCATAACTAAACGCATTTGCCATTGAAAGCCAATACTGATAACCGACATAATCTTCATCACGAATAGGCGTGTCGTCATGAGAAGTTACATAGATATAAAGCGACTTGCGAGAACAAAATAACTGCTGCACTTCTCTATACCTTCCCTGTCCTCCAAAATCCCATACATGCAACTCAAAATCAATTTTCCTTTTTTGTTTTGTGATAGAAGTAGATAAAGAATGAATCGTATAACTTTCGATATCCAAACCTTGTGTACGCTCTTCTTTTTTGGGTAAAGGCTTTTCTTTATCATTCAAACGAATGCGAATAGATGTTTTGCCTACTTCTCCATTTCCTATCAAAATCAGTTTTGCTTCATGCAAATAATCAACTTCGCCTTGTAGAGAAAGAAAATAGGTTTTTATGTCTTGAATTGCATTGTATCTTTCTTTATCAAATAATTCTTTTGGAATATTGTCGATAGAATTTCCATACAAATAAAGCGTTTCCAAAACAGGAAAATCCTCAAAATCTATTTTTAGCTCTGAAAGTGAGTTTTTGGCAAGGTGTAGCGTTTCTAGTTTTGGAAAACTACCAACTAATTCAATTTCTTTAATCTTGCTTTCAAAAAAATACAGGTGTTTTAGATTAGGAAAAACGGCAGCCGAAATAGTTATTTTTTCTAATTCCGTTTTGTTATAACTACAATCTATGACTTCTATACTTTCCATTGTTTCGACAGTAGAAAAATCAAGATTTGAAAACTCATTTTTGCTACTATTCAAAAAACTGACTTTGTTTTGTCTTGCTTGTGATAAAATGCCTTCAAGAGCTGCGTTTTGAAGTTTTTTATCTTTTTCGAATTGATGAATAAGTGGAGTAGGAATCATAGTAGCTTACGCTTTAGCGTGAGTAAAAAGTACCGAAGACTTTAGTCTTCGCAAAACAAAACAAAAGATAAACATTAAAATACTATTTTTCAAAACGAAAATTGAGTTTATACGTAGCTTACGCTTTAGCGTGAGTAAAAAGTACCGAAGACTTTAGTCTTTGAGTAAATATCACGTAGATTTGCCTTTTATACTCGGTCGGTTTTAGTTTTCGACTTTGTAGAGGCTAAAATATAACTGTCTGACACTTCTGAACGGCTTTAGTTCTCAACGAAGTTAAAGTGTCTGACAAGCTAGAAAGTCGAAAATCAATTTTCTTTGAGATAACTAAATGCGACTTATGCTAAAGCATAAGGTACAAGTTTCTCACGCTAAAGCGTAAACTACATGTTATGCCTTTAAATAGGTAAATGGATATTCTGTCCATTTCTCAACTATTCCTGCTTTTACAGGATTTTCTAAAATATAATGCTTTATATTTTCTAATTCTTTATCGTTCCTAACATAATGGTCGTAGCTTTCTGTCTGCCAAAATTTCCCTCTTCGTTTCAAAACTTGATTGCTATCATAAGCCGAAGTTCCTTTTATGAGTTGCATGGTCTTACTTACTTTTTCATTTTCATAATCTGCTGTACAAAATAACAGGTGAACGTGATTGGACATGATGCAGTAAGCCAATAAATCATATCTTTTACCATCGTATTCCTTCATTTTATTGATAACTAATTGAGCTACTTTTGGATTTTTCAAAAAGTCATCATTTTTTGAATACTGTTCTAATAAATTATCATACTCTGCAAAATATTTTTTCCCTAAATGATAGAGCGATATTTTTTTTTCATTTTTAGAAACCTGCTTTTCTCTAGCTTCTTTTATTTTTATATCATATTTTCCTTGTATAGCATTTACAGCATCACTTGGAACTGCACCATACAGACAGAAAGTAATAAAAAAAGTAGCTCCTTTTGGATAAATATGTGGTAAATTATGATGTTGCATAGTAGCTTACGCTTTAGCGTGAGTAAAATGTACCTTATGCTTTAGCATAAGAAAAAGTAGAATGTATTTTAAAGTTTAGAAAAATAAACAAAAACTTGCTAATAAAAAAATAGTTTCTAGTCAAATACTCAAATATGGTACATTCCCTTATGCTAAAGCATAAGGTACGGCTTCGCACCCTAAAGGGTACGCTACGGAAAACCAAAAAAATACAAAAAAGAAAAATACAAAATACAAATACCAAAAAAATAAAAAGACCAAAATCATACAATACTGGGGGAACAAATACGAAAACCACTATCGCTATTCCGATTTGTCATAACGTCCCTGATACGGTACGCAACAAGACAGTTCGCTGGACTATCGTTCCACGAACCTCCACGCATGACTGCCTGAATATTTGTGTGATTTGTTATAATTTTAGTATTCACATTTTTTGTAAAATCGCTATCCCATTCTGTATTTGTCCATTCCCATAAATTCCCACTCATATCATACAAACCGAAATTATTAGGTTTCAGAAGTGCTACTGGCTTTGTTTCTTGATGGCTATTTTCTCTATACCAACCAACCTCATCTATCTCATTTGAGCCTGCGTAAGTGTGTTTATTTCCTTCTCCTCCTCTGGCTGCGTATTCCCATTGTGCTTCGGTGGGTAGGTCAAAAGGTTTTCCTTCTAGCAGCTCATTGAGTTTGGGTAGAAATTTTTGTTTTATAGCATTCCAAGATACGCTATCTACTGGTCGGTTTTTTCCTTTAAATTCAGAAGGATTTTCTCCCAAAACGGTCTGCCATAGCTCTTGTGTAGTGAGCGTTTCGGCAAGCCAAAAAGAAGGCATATCTAGTTCTAGTTGGTTTTTTTCTCCTTCTTGCATAATGAAAGAACCTGCTGGTATCTCTACTAGACGAAAAGAGGTTTGTCCGTATTCTGTTTTTAGGTCGAAGGTTTTGTAGTTGTGCATAGTTGTTTTTATTTTAAACCTATAAGGTTTTTAGAAACCTTATAGGTTTGGATTCGTATAAAAATCTAATTCTTTCAAAGCCGTCCAAAGTCCTAGTTTTTTGGTTTTGTCAGAATGCAGAGCTACGAAATTATGAGAAATAATCCACGTAATTGCTTTTATTTTGGTCGGTTTGTAAAGTTCAAACTCATGGGGAACACCTAAATTTTTCACATCTACGCCAAAACTGACCACCGAAGTAGGCTTTAGTTTTTTATACATATCTAAGAAAGTCGCTTTTGTTTTGGCTATATTTATAATTGCTACATCGTTGAGCGATAACTGTCCTGCTGCCAAAATTCCTGTCAGAAGTTTGCTATCGGCTTCTTTTAGGTTTTCTTGTTCGGTTTCCTTTATCAAAATCAAGAAATTTTTACGGTTTTTCCCAAAATAAGAGAAATCTGTATCTGATTTATTCTCACTTTGTTTTTCAGAATTATCTGATTTAATTTTACTGATTTCTTGTTTTAGCGTTTTTGTTTCTGTGTCTTGATTTTGCGAAACTTCGTTTGTTTCTCCTTGCTTTGTACTTGCTTCAATTTCCCATTCTGATTTTACGGCATCAATATAATAGACGTTTTCTGTAAAAACGTAGGGTAAAAAATCGTATTCTTGTTCTTGCATAATTGTTTTTTCCACCGTCAACGAGGCTTTGCCGTCGTTGAGGATTTTTATTATTTTTCTAAAATTTCTTTATTTATTTTACTAACGAGTTCCCAACCCTCATAAACAAAACCTGTGTAAAGTTGTATCAAACTAGCACCAGCATTTAGTTTTTCTATCGCATCTTCTGGGCTGTGAATTCCTCCCACTCCAATAATTGGAAAAGCTGCATTTGATTTTTGATGAAGATAAGCAATTACTTCTGTACTTCTGTTTTTTAATGGTTTTCCACTTAGTCCACCATTTCCCAAACTCTCTACTTTTTGAGAATCTGTTTTTAAGTTTTCTCGGCTAATGGTTGTATTTGTGGCGATTATTCCTGCTAATTTGGTTTCTTTAGCAATTTCGATAATATCATCTAACTGAGAATCAGTAAGGTCTGGCGCAATTTTGAGAAGTAACGGTTTTGGATTTTCTTTTTCTTGATTGCGATTTTGAAGTGTTTGTAAAAGCTCTGTGAGTGGTTTTTTTTCTTGTAATTCTCTAAGGTTTGGCGTATTTGGCGAACTTACATTTACTACAAAATAATCTACATAGTCGAAGAGCGCATCAAAACAAATCAAATAATCGTTTGTCGCTTCTTCATTTGGCGTAACTTTATTTTTTCCAATATTTCCACCAATGATAATATGTGGCTTTTTGGCTTTGATATTTTTCAATCTTTCTACTGCAATTTCTACACCTTCATTATTAAAACCCATTCTATTGACGAGGGCATTATCTTCTTTTAGGCGAAACAAACGAGGTTTTTGGTTTCCGTCTTGTGGTTTTGGTGTGAGCGTTCCTATTTCTATAAATCCAAAACCGAGTTGGTCTAACTCTTCAATCCATTTTGCATTTTTATCAAAACCTGCTGCCAAACCCACAGGATTTTTGAATTTTAATCCAAAAACTTCTCTTTCTAGTCGTCTATCTGAATTTATAGGATTTGTTACAATACTTTTACCTCCTAGTTTTAGAAGAGTTTGTAATCCTGCAATGGCTGTGTAATGTGCTTTTTCAGCATCAAATTTGAAAAAAAGGGGGCGTAGAAGTGAATACATGAAATAAATTTAGAAATTAGAATGTAGAAGTCAGAACTGTAAGTCAGCGTAGCTAATTTGTAAACTGAAATTTTCGTTTCACAAAAATACAATTTATTTAGAATGAAAAAATTCTCATTTCCCATTTTCCTCACACGCCCCTCGCCCCTTTCCCTACTTCCTTTTTATCTTCTCAATTTTATCTCTTACATTTTTGGGAACTCGTTTTTTGGTGGTATTCATTTCTAAAAGGCCTCCCAAAAGCTCTGGATCTATGCTTGTTACGATGGTTTCTAATGTTTCCATACGCATTTCTAGTTCGTGATTGCGCTGTTTAAGTTCTGCAACTTCATCTTTTTCTTCTTTAGAAAGCGATTTTTTATCAAAAAAAGCAATTTTCATCAGTACACCAATAAGTAAAAGCGAACACGCAGAGGCAAAAATCATTATTAAGGCAGCCATAAGAATAAATTTAGAAGTATGAAGTATGAATTTAGAAGTGAATACAGAATAAATTAGGGATTAGGGATTAGGGATTAGGGATTAGGGAAATAATTGATTTTGTGATGAATATGTTTTGAAGTTTATTTATTGAATAAATAAATCCTTTCAAGTCCTTAGCAATCGTCTGTAATCAGATGTTGATAATGGACGAACATAAAAAAAAGTCCGATAACTTATCGGACTCTTTTCAACTTACAACTTAACCCTATTGATATGAAAACTGTAAAACTATGAAAAAAGGTAAATGAGTATCTTTATCTAACGAATACTATCATTTTTTTAAAACTATATATTTTCATATTGTTCCTAAGTTTTCAAAACTTTGAATTTCTGTTTCTCAAAGAATCCCTAAAACTATCTTTGAAAAAAATTCTTTTTACAATCTGATTACAAAAATTAGGCTAACTTCAATTATAAATTAATCCTATAACAAAAACTAACTCATTGATTATTAACTATTTAGTAATTGATTGTACTATTAGAACGGAAAATATCTTACTTGGGTTTCTTAAAAGGCAGTAATTATTTACAAATTCCGAATTTATTTTGAATATTTAGTAACTTACTCGTAATCTTTTTAGAATTTATACAGATTTTAAATAATCTTAAATAATTTTAAGAATAATTTTTTCTGCTCATCTTTTTCAAAATGCTCTTTTGCCTAACTTTATAAGCCTCACACCATTTTCCCTATCTAAATTGGTTTACTTATAATAAATAACTCAACTTTGTGAGCAAAATTATTTTTGTCTTAAACTTTATTCAAAAAATCTTATCTAACTAAAAAATTATTTTGATTCTCACTTGATTGTTTAAACTCATGAAAACCATTTTTACACGTATTTTTATAGTCTTTGTTTTATTATTTACTTCATTATTTTTTCGTTTTGACTTTGTTAAAGCTCAAGATTTATATTTCCCTCCACTTATCGAAACCGAAGAAAATAACTGGGAAACCATGTCAGCTTCTGAATTGGAATGGTGCGATGAGCGCATCGATAGTTTATATACCTTTTTAGAAGAAAAAAACACAAAAGGTTTTATTGTCTTGAAAGATGGCAAAATTGTTTTAGAAAAATATTTTGGGACTTTTACACAGGATAGTGCTTGGTATTGGGCTTCTGCTGGAAAATCTATGGTTGCTACTTTGATTGGAATTGCACAGCGTTCTAGCCTTTTAGATATTAATGAAAAAACATCAAATTATTTGGGGGAAGGTTGGACAAGTCTAACAAAAGAACAAGAAGATAAAATCACGATTCGCCACCAAATGACGATGACAACAGGACTGAAAGAACCTGATATTACTGGAATAGATAATTGTATTGACCCTTCTTGCTTAGTTTATGGCTCAGAACCAGATACTCGTTGGTATTATTACAATTCTCCGTATCGTCTTTTACAACATGTTTTGGATAGTGCAACAGGAAAGCCTATCAATCAATATTTTGCAGAACGAATTACTCGTAAAACAGGAATTACAGGTGCTTTTTTGAACTACATTTTGTTTTCTAAACCTAAAAGTATGGCTCGTTTTGGTCTTTTGATTTTGAATAAAGGAAAGTGGGAAAACCATCCTGTTTTGAATGATGCCATGTATTTTGAACAAATGACAAACACTTCTCAAACACTTAATCCTGCTTACGGCTATTTATGGTGGCTCAATGGAAAAGACAAATTTAAAATTCCTGCCTCTGATATTGTCTATGATGGTTCATTAATTCCGAATGCACCCAATGATATGATTGCAGCGTTGGGAGCAAATGACCAAAAAATTTATGTTGTGCCTAGTCAAAATTTAGTAGTTGTAAGAGTTGGGAATAGCGCAGAAAGTGAACGATTAAATGCTGTTTCTTCTTTTGATAATGAATTATGGGGAAAAATCTCTAACCTAGTTTGTGATTCTCCTATTTTGGCAAATGAAAATGAAGAAGAAGAGAATATGAGTGTCTATCCCAACCCAAGTAATCAAAATTATTTTTTAAAGATTCCGAATGGAAGATATGATGTTGCTATTCGTGATTCTTTAGGTAAAATTATATTTCAAGCACAGGTTACTCATTCTTTTAGGATTGCTGCCAGTAAATGGAAAAAAGGAATGTATCTTGTCGAAATTACTCCAATAGGAACAAAAACAACTACTTATTTGAAGATCGTAAAGGAATAATTGGGAATTGGGAATTGGGAATTGGGAATTGGGAATTGGGAATTGGGAATTGGGAATTGGGAATTGGGAATTGGGAATTGGGAATTGGGAATTGGGA
>PFKD01000198.1 GCA_002784125.1 Flexibacter sp. CG_4_10_14_3_um_filter_32_15 | reverse complement strand
AGAAGAGGTAATTTGTTTTGAGATTCCATCGAACCCGAAGCGTCAATCAAGAAAACTAAATTGGAAGGCGCAAGATTGTCATAATCCAAATCTTTTCCCTGTATTCCGACGTGAACTAATTTGTGTTTTTCGTTCCAAGGTGCAGTAGAAATTTCTGTACTAACTGAAAAAGGGTGTTTTCCTGTTGGTTTTTGATAATCGTAATCAAAATAATTGATAAACTCCTCGATACGAACAGCATCAGGCTTTGGAAGTTGTCCAGACTGAATAAAACGACGAGCATTTGAATAGGAAGCATTATCGACATCAATTGAAAAAGTAGATAGAGGCTCTTTGAGTGATTGAATAAATTTGTTTTCTATCTGTTTTTGATATTCTTCTGTGTTTTGTTGAATTTCATCAGCTACATAATATTCTTCACTAGATATTGCGTAATCTGCATTGCTATTACTATTATAGGATATATCTTTTTTATTTTGACTTTTATTCATTCTTGCAGGCGAAGAAGCTATATTTTCAGTAGCTTCATTTGGTGCTCCATCTGCCATTTCATAGTTAGATGTTCTAGAAGAATTACAAGCCACAAAAAATAAAGTAGAAGTAGCCACCAAAGCGACTTTTGAGAGAGAGGAAACATTTAAAAATGATTTTTTTAGTGTTTTTCTTAGTGTTTTTCTTAGCGTTTTCATAATCATAAAAATTAGAGGAGGTAATTTGTTTGTTTGGTAAGTAGATGCACGACTTCACAAAATTCCACACAAAAATTTTTATTTTTTTTTAATTCAACGATAAACGCTTGATTTAAAGGAGAAATTATTTGCATTCCCAAAGCAAAATATATGATAGCAACATGGGTGACATTTAAAAAAAGGCAAATCTTTGCCAAATTTTATTCTGTATAAATGTCTTTTTCCATAACGTAGGGTTTGCAAACCCTACGTTATGGAAAAAAGCAAACTATTATTTTGTCAAAAATTGGTCAATTTGCAGAATTTGAAAAATGTCACTCATATTGAGATATAAAATTAATTTACTTTGATTGAAACACTTCTTTTTACTTTAAAGGGAAGTGTTTTTTTTGGGGTGCATCTCAAAATGTCACTTTATTAATTTTATAGTTGTAGGGAAAAGGCTTGCCTTTTCCCTACTAAAAACGACATTTTGAGATGCGCCCTTTTTTTGCGTCATTATTTATTTTGCTCTAATTTCCTTTAAGAAAAAAACTTTGCCTTTTATTTAGCGTTCTTATTCTTACAGAACTCAATGCTATCTATTTTTTTAACTTTATTTTTACGACGTTATCCTATCTATATTATCTCTATGAAAAATGTTTTCTTAAAAAAGCTCTTTATTATGTTAGGGGGAGGCATTATAGTTCTTGGAATTGCTGGCTTTGTGGCTATTGATTATTTAGATAGTTATCTAAAAGAAAAAATCACAACATCTATTAATGAAAATAAAGAATCGCCTTACAGCATAGAAATAGGTGATGTTCAGGTGTGGTTATTTCCTACAAAAGTAACTTTAGAAAAAATAAAAATCAAAACGGATAATATTTCAGCAGAAGAAAAAGGAAAACCACAAGCAAGTATTAATGTAGAAAAAGTTGTTTTTAAAGGAGCTAGTATTTGGAAATATCTTTCTAATGGAGAATGGCATGCTGATAGACTCACCCTTCAAAATCCTGTTATTGATATAAAATATGTTGCTGACTCTACACAAGGAGTTTCTCGTGCTGCTGATACGGTGGCTAATTTTGTAGTTGCGCCTCTTTCGGTAGGTATTTTGGAAATACAAAACCTGACAGGAAAGTATCAATACAACTCAAACTCAATAATCCAACTCAAAAAATTAGATTTAGAAATTAATGAAGCCAAATGGCTCAAACCTCCTACTTTTCGTTTTAGCTCAAAGAAAATACAAGTTTCTTTTCAACAGTTGAACCACAAAACGGCTAATTTTCTACAAACAGTTGATACACTTCACGGAACATTGAATGCCGTTAGTTTTGATACTTCGTACATTGATGTATTGCGCTTTTCGGATGCAAAATTATTGATAAATAATTATTCAATGGCACACCAAAATGGAACAAACTTTAAAATAGGAGAAATTGATTATCAAAATAAACTCGTAAAAGTCAAAAATGTACAGTTATCACAAGATTTGGATGAAAAACTAGAAATGAACACACAGCAATTAGAAGCTCATAATTTGGACTGGCAAGCTCTTCAAAGACAACTCATCAAAGCCGATAAAATCCTAGTTTTTAATCCTACTATTTCTATTCTCAAAGACCGAAATCGCCATCCAGAACCTTCTGAAAAGAAAATGCCTTATCAATGGAAAATTAGTTTGGCTATCGATACGCTTCAAATAAAAGAAGGAAATATTATTTATTCAGAACGTGCAGAAGGATTGGATGGAATAGGAAGCCTCTCTTTTGATAGTCTTAATATGACAGCTCTTAATTTTCATAACTTTGAAGAGTCCAAACCTGCCAAAATACAAGCTGATATGTATTTTATGAAGGAAAGTAGAATCGAAATTGAAATGGAAATGCCACTCAATACAGATACATTTGAAGGAAGTATAAAGGGTTTTTGTACACAAATAGAAATTCCATCACTTAATAAAATGCTTTCGCCTATTACTCGTTTTGAAGCAAATACAGGTACAATCAAAAGAGCTTGGTTTGATGCAAAAATAAATGATGGATATGCAACAGGGACGTTTTATATCACATATAACAATTTAAAAGTAACTTTACTCAAGAAAAAATCTAACAAAAAACGCAAGTTTTTAAGTGGACTTCTCAATACTGTCATCGCTAAAAATGTAGAAGGAAAAGAAGGCGAAATAAAATACCAAAGAGAATACAATGATAGTTTATTGAGATATGTTTGGCGAACCATACGAAGTGGGCTTATTACTTCTATGCTGCCTTAGAAATTTGTAACTCTGTCTTTAACAAAAAATACTTATAGATAATTATGCGAAAGAAATAAGAAGCAGAACAGATTAAGATTTGCACAAAACCACTTTTTTAACGAAATTGCAGCCTAATTTTAATAAAAAATAGTCTTTATTCATCACAGAAATTTTTATGTTACAAGAAAAAGTAAATTCACTACTTTCAGAGGTAGAAAATTTTGAAATTCAAAGTGTAGAGCAACTAGAAACCTTTCGTTTAGATTTTATTAGCCGAAACAGCAAACTCTCTTCGCTTTTTGATGAATTTAAGACTGTTCCTAAAGAAGAAAAAAGAACATTAGGACAGCAAATAAATGTTTTAAAACAAGCTGCTGAATCAAAATTCCGTACCAAAAAACAGGAAATTGAAGATGCTCAAGATGCAAATGCTGGAACTGATTTAGATATTACTTTGCCGTCTGCTTATGAGCCTTTGGGAAGTTTGCATCCAGTTTCGCAGGTTCGTGATGAGATTATTCAGATTTTCGAACGTATTGGTTTTAATCTTTCAGAAGGACCCGAAATAGAATTGGATTGGTACAACTTTACAGCTCTTAATTTTCCTGAAAATCATCCTGCTAGAGAAATGCAAGATACTTTTTTCATCGAAAAAGACCCAGATATTTTGCTCCGTACACATACATCGCCTGTACAGGTACGTGTCATGAAAAATCAAGCACCACCTATCCGAACTTTATCTGTTGGGCGAGTTTTTCGTAATGAAACTATTTCTTCTCGTTCGCATTGTATGTTCCATCAGATTGAAGGATTGTATGTAAATGAAGGCGTTAGTTTTGCACAATTAAAGCAAACACTTCTTTATTTTGCAAAAGAATTTTTCGGACAACATGCCAAAATTCGTGTTCGTCCTTCTTACTTTCCATTTACAGAACCAAGTGCAGAAGTAGATGTTTATTTAGGAACAAAAACAGAATCGGATTACAGACTTACAAAAGGAACAGGCTGGTTAGAAATTTTAGGTTGTGGAATGGTTCACCCTAACGTATTAGAAAATGTAAATATTGATTCTAAAAAATACAACGGTTTTGCTTTCGGAATGGGAATAGAAAGAATTGCTCTTTTGCGTTATGATATTCCAGATATTCGTATGCTCTTCGAAAATGAAATACGTTTTCTACGTCAGTTTTAATGTAGCTTACGCTTTAGCGTGAGAAAAATGTACCGTACCTTGTAAGGTGCGAAAGTGTAACTTGCCGTTGTTGGTGTCTTCACTAATGACAGAATAATAAAAATTTAAGAACTCCAAAAACTCAAAATAAAATGCCATCATTCGAAACAGAGGGAACTCTAATAAAAATATTTCCTACTAGCGTAAAATCAGAACGTTTTCAATTAAGAGAATTTGTACTTAATATAGAAGAGGGAAATTATCCACAAGAAATTATTTTTCAATTTACGCAAGATGATTGTGATAAATTAGATAAATTTAAAGAAGGCGAAAAAGTAAAAGTTAGTAGCTGGATTCGTGGTAAAAAATGGCAACGTTCGCCTCAAGACGAACCTCGTTGGTTTAATAGTTTGGCTGCTCGTTCGATAGAACATTCCGACCCTATGATGAATGATATGAACCAAGATACAGGAAGTAATGACTCTCCTTTTAGTGGCGATATTCCACCTCCGACAGAAGATACTTCTTCTTCAATGGCTGATGATGATTTACCATTCTAATTTTGAAATTATTTACTAATTATCTAAACCCTAAGGGTCTTCAAATACCCTTAGGGTTTAAAGTTTAGACTATTTATGCAAACAGCAACTACCACAAAAAACCGTATAGATTCTCTTTTCCAAAAAAAAACAAATGGCGTTCTGACTATTTATTTTACAGCAGGTTTTCCAAAACTAGATGATACTCGTCGTATTTTGGTAGAACTAGCCGATGCAGGAACAGATTTAATAGAAATTGGAATGCCTTTTTCTGACCCAATTGCAGACGGAGAAACAATTCAATACAGCAATAAAATAGCTTTAGATAATGGAATGAGCATCAAAAAAATGTTCGAACAGTTAGAAGGAATTCGAAATGAAGCAGGAAATATAAAAGAAACGCCTATTGTTTTGATGGGTTATTTGAATCCTGTTTTACAATTTGGAATTGAAAACTTTTGTAAAAAATGTAGTGAAATAGGCATTGACGGACTTATTTTGCCTGATTTACCATTATTTGAATATGAATTGACCTACAAATCTGTTTTCAAAAAATACGGATTACATACCATTTTCCTTATCACTCCTCAAACTTCGGAAGAGCGCATCAAAAAAATTGATGCATTAAGTAATGGTTTTGTCTATATGGTTTCTTCAAACAGTACGACAGGAAATACAAGTGCTAAAAGTTCAGAATCGTCTGAAAAACAAAGTGATTATTTCAAAAAAATAAAAACTTTACAACTCAAAAACCCAACTCAAATTGGTTTTGGAATTTCGGACAGAAAATCTTTTGAGCAGGCTATTTCTTATGCTAATGGTGCTATAATTGGTTCGGCTTTTATTCGTCATTTGGAAAGTGGCAAAATGGTTAAAGAATTTGTAGATTCAATTATTCAAAAATAATTTATTTTTATGACATCTATCACAAAATAAATTTTAAAAAATAACGAACTTTGTATCAATCAATAAGTTATAAAAATAAGTGGGTTAAGTTAAAGACTAAAAAAATTATAAATTATAAAGAAATGAATACTAACAATATTACAAGTGCTATTTCAAAATTTACTTTTGTATTTTTTATTTTGATTTTAATCACATTTACAGTCGGAATTACAGACGCAGAAGCACAGTGTGCTATGTGTAGAGCAACTGTAGAAAATAATTTCAATAATGGAGCAGGAGAAGCAAGTACACGCCTAAATTCAGGGATTTTGTATTTACTTTGTATGCCTTATTTGCTTATCGGAACAGTTGCTTTTTTTTGGTACCGTAACAAAAAACAAAACGAACGAAATGGAAAAAGAACGCTCAAAATTTCAAGCAATCCTACAATGTAAATGTCCTAGATGTAGAAAGGGAGATGTCTTCGTAAATTCTGCAATTAGTCTAAGTTTTGCCAAAACACACAGAAATTGTTCTGTTTGTAATCTAAAATATGAACGAATATTAGGCTTTTTTTGGAGTGCTATGTATGTCAGTTATGCCTTTGCAGTATTACACATGCTTATCCTTATGGTAACTATAAGTGTTTTGACAGAAGAGCGACCTGCTTTGTGGGTTTTCTTTGTGTCTATTTTAGGAAGTTTTATGCTTTTTGTTCCCCTTTATTTTAGGTACTCACGAGTAATTGTTTTGTATCTTTTAGGTGGAATAAATTATAGTAGCAATCCTAAAGTTTGGGAAGAAGAAGGGGAGTAAATATGGGAATTAGGGAGTGGAGATTGGGGAATGGGAAATAAAATATTACTATTTTGTTTTCTAATTTTTAATTAATTTGCTGTTCTGATATAAAATAACCATATAGCCGTAATTAGCTTCGCTGCTTTAGCAGGTCATAATTTTTAATCCGTAATTATCTCATGCAAATCACAACAAAATCAACTACCTATCAAGTTAGAAAAGAAAAGAATACTGCTACCAAAACAGAATCTCTTTTTCTAAATGAGAATTTAATTGAATCTGATATTCAGCAAATTTCTGAACGAGAATTTCACGTTTTGAGAAATAATGTTTCTTACAGAGTAGAAATAATAAAATCTGAGTATGAAACAAAAGAATTCGAACTCCGTATCAACGGAAATATCCATACACTTACAGCAAAAGATAGAATGGATTTGCTTTTAGAAAGCCTAGGAATGGAAAATGCAGCTTCTGCGAAAGTAAGCGATTTGAAAGCTCCTATGCCAGGGCTTGTCTTGGATATTTTGATAGAAGAAGGAGCAACGACTGAAAAAGGAACTCCTTTAATGATTTTGGAAGCCATGAAGATGGAAAATATTTTGAAAGCAACAGGAGAAGGAAAAATCAAAAGTATTTCTGTAAATAAAGGACAAAATGTAGAAAAAGGAGCTGTTTTGATAGAATTTGAATAAAACATTGCTAACACAAAAAAGCCTTTTCAATAGTATTGAAAAGGCTTTTTTTGTCTTCAAGAAAGAATTTAAAATCTTATCTTGAATATACTGATGTAATTAAAACAAAGTCGATAAAAATCGAATTATTGATAATTAAATCAATAGTTTGTTTAGTAAGCATTACTATTACTGTAGCTTCTGTTTTCTCTAGGAATGGCTTTTTTTACTTGGATTTCACGAGAACTAAGTTCAATACCATTTAATTCTTCGATAGCTGCTAAGCCATCTTCTTCTGTTTCCATTTCTACAAAACCGAAGCCTCTTGAGCGACCTGTTTCACGGTCTGTAATGATTTTTGTTGATGTAACTACACCAAGCTCTGAAAATATTGCCTCCAATTCTTCCTCTAAGATAGAATAAGGCAAGTTTGATACATAAATATTCATAAAACTAATTAACTGTAAAAAATGAAGAAGTATAAGATTACTCCTTCAGCATTCAATATAGCAAAAAAATAGTGTAATTCCTATTTTTATTTAGGGTAAACGCACGAAAAAAAAATGTACTCGTTTAAAGCAAATCAAGCTAGTTTTTAACTTTGCAAATTGAATTTACTCTGATAGTTA
>PFKD01000107.1 GCA_002784125.1 Flexibacter sp. CG_4_10_14_3_um_filter_32_15 | reverse complement strand
CTTGATTTGCTTTAAACGAGTACATTTTTTTTTCGTGCGTTTACCCTAAAATTTTTACTTTAAAAAATAAAATAATTTTTATTTTACTTGTAAAAACCAATTAAAGTTTCGTTATTTGAAAAAGCTATAACACAAAAACGTTTTTAGTTGTCTTTTTGTATTTCATTATTCTTTTCACAATGATTATGTTTTCAAACGATTTGCAAACCCTACCACAGAATAAATACAATGAAAAGTGTATGCTAAAATTACTTAGAGTACATTTTGATGTAGAAATTGCACCCTATGAAGTTGCTGCTTTTCGTGGTGCAATCATAGAAAAGGTAGGAATTGAAAATGATTTGTTTCATAATCATATTAATAGCAATAGAAACACAAAAGACGAAGAAAGTAAATTTGCCTATCGGTATCCACGCATTCAGTACAAACGAATAGGCAAGCAGCCTGTCATTTTGTGTGTAGGCGAAGGAGTAGAAGAAATCCATAAGTTTTTTGAGAAACGAAACTGGGATATTTATATCGGAAAGGATTTATTAGAAATGCGTATTTCAAAACTAGATTTGAATCAGTTTGAGATGTGTGTTTCTGAAAGACTTAACGCATATTCTATTCGTAATTGGATTGCTCTAAATCAACAAGCCTATAATCAATATCAAAAATTAGATGGGATTGTAGAAAAAATGGCTTTTTTAGAAAAAAAACTAATCGGAAATATTTTATCCTTTGCAAAAGGCATTGGTTGGCAGATTGAGAAAAACATCGTGCTCAAAATCACGGATGTACCTCAAAGTCAGTTTATTTCTTACAAAAAACAAAAGTTACAAACCTTTAATGTAGAGTTCAAAACAAATGTTTTTCTTCCTCAATACATCGGCTTAGGCGCAAAAACAAGCGTAGGAATGGGAACAATTTTTTTGAAAAGGTAAACGTATAACAGACTCCCTAGTCTGTTTTAAAAAAAGTATTTGTATTCTCTTCATTTCTCTTTTAACTCTGTGGTTCAAAAATGTATTTGTATTAAACTGATTAACTATGGATTCAATTATTTTACTTCTCAAACACCGTTATATAGTCGTTTCACGTCTTGCTGAGTTGGTGTATGACAAAAACTCAAATGCTACTTATGAGCGTTTGCGTAGTCGTATGACCGAAAGGCATCGTTTCAGAGAGGACGAATACGAAAAATTGAAGGTTATTTTTGAAGAAATACAGGCTGATTTGGAAGCTCAGGTAAAGTTATTAGAACGTGCCATTAAGTTTCCCAACACAAAAAAAACGACAGCATTTTTAGAGGAGTTTCCTAAGAACATAGGACATCAAGCTTTACAGCTCAAAGCCATTTTACAGGACATTGGAGGACAAACCGAAAAAGATTATTACCGAATGTACGACCACCTAAGAGAGCGCCGAGAACTCACAAACGAACATTTAGAAGCCTTAGCCACTCAACTTTCAGCCTTTGCAAGTCTGATACAAAGCAGTTTGAAAACGGTACAAAAAGAAGCCAAACGCTACCAATTTTCAGCAGGACGTGGGCAACATTCACATATTTTGGATAATTAAATTAACCATTAAACCCACGATTAAAATCGTGGGCTAGATAAATAAAACATTTAAATCACAAAACCACGATTAAAATCTAAATTTATTGAATTGTAACCCACGATTAAAATCGTGGGCTAGATTAATCACTAATAACTACTCCTTTTTATGGCACTAAAAACAATCACTTTTACCTGCGAAACCATTACTCCCATGTTTTTGAGTGGTGCAGACGGACAAACTCCTGAACTTCGTCCACCGAGTATAAAAGGAGCGTTGCGTTTTTGGTGGAGGGCTATGAATGGGCATTTGAGTTTGGAGGAATTGAAAAAGCAGGAAGCTATGATTTTTGGAGATACTTCAAATAGAAGTAAGATTATTATTAGAAATAACGTATATAAATTAGAAACCTCTTCACAAGATTTTGGAGCAAGAGATGTAATGGCAAAGTCAAAAGGAAAAACATTTCCCATTTTAGAGTATTTGAGTTTTGGTACTTTTAAAGATGGAAGAAAAGTTTTACGAGACTATATTAAACCTAAACAAAAATTTACTGTAATTCTACAATTATCTAATGAAGAAAAATTACAAGAGATAATTGATGCCTTCTTATGTATTTTAGGGTAAACGCACGAAACTTTTTATACTGCTTTTAGTGTGTTTAAACATACTGAAAGCAGTATAAAAAGTTTCGTGCGTTTACCCTATATGTATTTCATATTTTGGAGGATTTGGCTCTAAAACTCATAATGGATTTGGCAAGTTTGATGTTGAAAGTATGGCTATTAATCGTTCAAATTGCACAAAAAGTTCTCATACAGATGTTTTAAAGAAAATCATTAACGGAAGCGAAAGTAATTACTACTCTTTTTCTAAAAACACAACATTCTATGAAACAACTACAAAAGATTATAGAACTTTTGAACTTGCTTTAAAAGCTATAGGAGTAATATATAAAAATATGCGAGAGAACAATATTGTAGATAATAAGCATAGTTACACTAAAAGACAGTTTTTTGCAGCACCAATAATAGTAAAAAGTGGGGATAGGAGTGTTCAAGAGTCTGTTTTTAATAGACACTCTAAACCTTATTTTATGTCTGTAATGAAAACCTCAAAAGGATTTATGGGTACTATTTTATTTATACCTTATGACTTCGCAAGAGATATGCCTACCGATAGAAAAATCAGAAAAGAAATCTTAAAAGAAAATCATACATATTCAAATTTATCCAATTCAGAATTAAAAGGTAAATATGATGTAGCTATTGCAAGTTTTACCGAAGCTATAAATGAAGTAAGAAAATTGGAAAAAATAGATTTATCAAAATAAGATAAACCCACAACTTCAGTTGTGGGAGAAACAAAAAGTAACATCTCTCAAACGGTTTTAACCGTTTTTCAAGTCTATAAGTTTATAGTAAAACAGTTAAAACGGTTAGATATTAGGTTTTGCATTTTATCTCACAAATAAATTTGTGGGTTTTACTTAAGCAAGAAACATAAATTTCTCAAATGGTTTTTTAATCATTTTCAAATTTTATAGAATCAATACAAGAATTTTCACAACATAAACTATGAAATATTTATTCCTTCTCACTATAAGTCCTGTTCAATCTTTTATCGAACAGGCTAGAAAAACACAAGATTTAAAAGCAGGAAGTCAGATTTTATCGGATTTGATAACCTTTGCTATTGAAGAAATTGAGCGTACCACAAAAAAAGAATCTTTCGATTTAATATTTCCAGAAAAAACTATCGAATCTAAACCAAATCGTTTTATTACTATTTTGGAAACAGAGGAAAATATGCAAGACTTTGGCGATAAACTTAAAGCTAAAATTCAAACTCATTTTTTAAAAGAAACTGAAAATTTATTAAAGAAAACAGGCTTTTTTGAAAAGTGTAGAGAGCAATTAGAAGATTACTTTAAAATATATTGGGTAGCTAAAAAGTATTATGACGAGAAAACATACGAAGAACAACATAAAACATTAGAAGGTCTTTTGGGAGCTGTAAAAGCAAATCGACCTTTCAAGCAATTAGAAGAAAAAGGTAGAAAATGTAGTGTTAATGGAGAATTAAATGTGAAATTTTATCGTAAAACTTCTGATGAAACAAAATATAAAAGAGAAGTAAAAGGCGATAAACGAAAACTTTTTCACTCTGACGTTATGGTTATCGAACATGGGAAACAATATGCTGGAATAAACAGAAGTGACTTAGATTCTGGGGAAGGATTATGTAGTATCTCTTTTCTCAAAAGAAAATGGAATTTAAAACTGTATAAATTGGGTGATGAAGGTGAAAAAGTTAAAGCAAACTCATTTCCATCTATTCCTGAAATAGCACTATTAAATGTTTTGAGTAAAATAGAAGAAGAATATCCTGAGTTAAGAGGCAAAATAAACGTAATTAAAAACGTAAACGATCAATTTTTTTATGACGAAAATATTACCGAAAAAGAGTATGAGCGAATTGAAGATATTGCACAAACTAATGGCGTACCAAAAAATTTAATAGTAGAACATCAAAAAGAAATAGCTAAGGCTGCAAAAAGATTAGATTTACATTTATCAACATACTACGCCATTCTTGTATTTGATGCTGATAGTATGGGAAATGCTTTAAAAGATAAACCTAAAAAATATCAAAAAGACCTTTCTAAATGTTTAGGAGATTTTGCTAAACAAGCTACGGATTATATTGATGGTTTTTCAGATAAAATTCAAAAAGGAAAAACAGTATATGCAGGTGGCGACGATTTTTTAGGTTTTATCAATTTAGATTATCTTTTTGAAGCTATGAAATGGCTTAGAAAAAACTTTGATATTACGATTAATAAAGGAATGGAAAAATTAAAACATGATTCGCCTAATCTTTCCTTTTCGGCAGGTATTGCCATTGCTCATTACAAAACTCCTTTGAGTGAAGTTTTACATTGGGCAAGAGCATCAGAAAAATTAGCAAAAAAGAAATATAAAGATGTAGAACCTTCAAAAAATGCGTTTTGTCTTTCTGTTCTGAAACATTCAGGCGAAATTCATCAAACAACTTGGAAATGGTCTTATCAAGATGGTTCATTTACAAGTACACTTGATATAATTTCAAATCTTTTAAACAGATTAATCAATGAAGATGTATCAAGCAAATTTATAAAAAGTCTTGATACTGAATTTAGAAAATTGATTGATGATAAGGGAAATATAGCCACTACACATAATCAAATTGTTAGGTTTGAATTAGAACGTCTTTTGAAAAGAGCAAAAGAAAAAAGTTATGAAGGTAAAATCACAGAATTATCTGATAACCTTTATACCTTGTTTGAAAAAGACAAATCTCAAAATTTAGGTGAATTTGTGCAATTACTTGAAATTATTGATTTTCTGCATCGTCATGTTAATTCTACTAAACCTATTTCACAACCTAAAAAAGAACTTGCCTAATGATATTACAAATAGAAGCAATAGATACTTTATTTTTTCGTGATGGAAAACCATTTGAAATGGGTGATGAAAACTCGGCAAATGGAATATTTCCTCCTTTACCATCTGTTTTTTATGGTGCAATTCGTTCAGCTTATTTTTCGCAATATCCCGAAAAGTTAGAATTAGCAAATACTGATGAAGACCCTACAAAAGTGTTAAAAATACGAGGTTTGTATTTACTTAAAGGTATAAAAGCACAGTTCATTATTCCTTCTGAAATGGTAGAAAAAGATTTTTTAGTAGAAGAAGGCATGGAACAAACTGAAAGTAGAGTTTTGTATTCTTACAATCATAGTAATGAAGAAGTATTTAGTTCTAATCCTTTGACTCTTAATCCATATCAAGATGAAGTTAAATCTGCAAAAGGTTTTATAGAGAGAAGTTCTTTGGATTCTTATTTAAAAGACGATTTTAAAGAAACAAACGACTTTTTTTCATTAGATAACTACATAACTAATGAAAATAAAGTAGGAATTGGACGACAAAACTCAACTAGAACCACAGAAGAAGGTAAATTATACAGAGTAAAACTAAACCGTCCAGAGATAGCCATCGAATCAAAAGAAGAATTGATATTAGAAAAGACTTACTTTTTATTAGATATTAACTTAGAAGATTTGCAAGAAAACAAAAATACCAAAGATGGTAAGTTTGTCTTTCGTCCTTCTTTTTTAAAATTAGGAGGTGAGAATAAAATAGCTACGTGTTCAATTTATTCAAAGGAAATAAAAATTAGCGAACCTGTACTAAATAATAAAAAATTTAAAATTTATCTGCAAACTCCTGCAATATTTCAAAATAGTGATAAAGAAAGTTTAGGAGGTTGGTTACCTAGTTGCTTCACTTATAATCAACAAGAAAAAGCATATATAGGTATATGGCGAAACGTAAAACTAAAGCTATTACGAGCATTTATAAATGGTTCTATATCTATTGGAGGTTTTGATGTTAAAATTAAGCAACCAAAAAAAATGTATCAAGCTGTTCCTGCTGGTAGTATTTATCATTTTGAGATTTTAGATAATACAGATAGTAATACTATTTACTCTCAATTCGGAAACCTTAACAACCCTATTTCTGAAATATTGGCAAATGAAGGCTTTGGTTTATCTTATACAGGAATTTTAAATAAATAAATCTATGAATCACACTATAATCATTACTACTGTTGGAACTTCTATGTTTACGAATTACAAAGGAGGTTCTGCGTATCAAAAAAGTTGGGAAAAGATAAAAAAGCAGCCTTACAAAGAATGGGACGCTTTTGAGGAAGATATTGAGCAAGTACAAACAGATATTGAAAAATGGGTGCAATTCTCTTGTGCAGAATTACAAACTTTAGAAAATTTACAGAAAAGATATACAAGTGGTGTCCAAACTTACTTAGTTACATCTGATACAATTGCAGGTCATTTAGCTGGAGAGATACTAGAAAAACTTTTACCTTCAAGAAATATCATAGTTCAAGAGTTAAAAAAGATTAACGATTTTGATGTATTAAGTAAAGATAAGTTTAAAATTCGACGTGGTTTTGATAACTATGTAAAGTATTTAATTCAAACTTATGCAGAAGGATTTAATATTTCTGGTGGTTATAAAGCCATTATTCCAATTACGACACTAATAGCATCCCTAAAAAACAACTCTTTATTTTACAATTTTGAGGATTCAGAGATGCTTATAGAAATCCCTCCATTCCCTTATGATTGGAAAATAGAGAGGTTTCAAAAATTTGAAGAATTTTTTAAAGAAATAGAATCAGAAGGAGGTTTAAGTATAGACTCAATTCCTTATAAAACCTTTTTAGACAGTATACCTCTTCAAGAAGACCAAAAACTACTTCAAACTCTTACATTAATAGAAGATGATTTAATAATAGAAAGCGAGATTGGCAGAATATATAGAAAGGCTTATGAAAATGAGAAAGAAGTAGAAATAATTAAAACTAAAATTTCTCCCGAGAACAAGCAAGTAAGTTTAGCAAATCATCATAGTAAAGATTTACTAAGTCAGTTTTGGGATAAAATAAAAAAATCTCCTTATGTAAATGCTTGTGTATGTTCTATTAAGTATCAATCAAAATCAACTAAATTGATAAGTAGAATTTATGCGAATGGAGAGATAGATATTGTTTTGCATAGAACATTAAAAGGATATAAATCAGATGCTGGATATGCAATGAAAATAAAAACAACAGGAAGAGATATTAGAGAAACTAAAAAAATAGCAGATATTTTAGAGGAAGAGTATGATAAATAGCCAACAAAACTTTACATAACGAAACCCACGAATTTATTCGTGGGCTTACGCATAAAAAACACCAACCTAACCGTTTTAACGGTTTCAAAACAGCTCGTATATGGCACATTCTTATGTGAAAATATGGATACACGCAGTTTTTGGTACAAAATACCGAGAAAATATAATCGTACCTAGTATCAAAAATCAAGTGCATCAAATTATTGTCAATGAATTAAAAGGATTAGATTGTTCTTTACTTGCTATCAACGGAATGCCTGACCACGTACATACTTTGTTTTTACTAAACAGTCAGAAAAATATATCAGAAGTCATGAAGCAAATAAAAGGAGGAACTTCTTACCAAATTAATCAACAAGATTTGATAAAAGGTAAATTTGCTTGGCAGGTTGGTTATGGTGCTTTTTCTGTTAGTGAATCGGGTATAGAAAAAGTAAAAGAATATATCAAAAATCAAGAAATTCATCATCAACAAATGACATTTCAAGAAGAGTATGAGCATTTCATAAAGTTACATGGGCTTATCCTAAAAGACAAAAACGGTTAAAACCGTTTTGAACTTAGGTTCTGAGTATCCTCCCACGACTAAAGTCGTGGGTTACATCAGATAACAAAACCCACGATTTTAATCGTGGAAGAGTTAGTTGTGATAAAGTTAGCCGTAGCATAAATTCATATCATCATAAATTATCACGACTAAAGTCGTGGGTTTCTAAAAAACACAATCAAAAAAATAGTATATATGTACAAACTAGCAAAGCCGTTATTTATTCATTGCCAAAGTCCTATGCATGTAGGTAGTGGTTCAGATTTAGGCTTAGTCGATATGCCTATACAGAGAGAAAGCCATACAGGTTTTCCGAAAATAGAAGCCTCATCGTTGAAGGGAGCAATTCGTGAAAACTTTGAAGGAAAAGCAACAGAAGAAAAAGATTGGCTTGATATTCAGTTAGCTTTTGGGTATGATAAAGACGGATTACCAAAAGTAAAAGACAAAGATGGAAAAGAAATTTCCTTTGAAGATAAACATTTTAAAGATTCAAAAGACCGAGATTACTCTGGTGCTTTAGCTTTTTCTGATGCACGTTTATTATTATTTCCTGTAAAATCATTTAAAGGAATTTTTGCTTATGTTACTTGTCCACAAGTACTAACAAGATTTAAAAATGACTTAAAAATTTGTGGAGATTCTGATGAAAAAGTAAGTGAGCTAAATAAAGCTATTAAATTAGCTAATATTGAAAATTCTGTAGCTGATAAAGAATATTTGTGTACTCAACAAGGAAATGACCAACTTCAAGTAATATTAGAAGAATATGCTTTTGACGTTTCTCAAAAAGAAAATACTGTTAGTATAGCAAGTGAACTTTCGCAATATTTAGAAATACATTTGATGGAAAAATTAATAATACTTCCTGATACTGTATTTTCAGATTTTGTAAAATTATTCACAGAAGTGATTACTAGAAATAAAATCAATAACACAACAGGAACGGTAGCTAAAGGAGCATTATTTACAGAAGAATATTTACCTGCTGAAAGTGTTTTGTACTCGCTTGTTTTCTCTAATTCTATTTTTACAGCTGATGAAAAAAGAAAAGGCTCTTTCACAAAAGATGAAAAAGAAAGTGAAGAACAAAAAGTTCAAAATTATTTTGCTGAAAAAATAGCTGCTAAAAATGGCTATATGCAAATAGGTGGAAACTCTACTTTAGGAAAAGGAATTGTCAAAACTAAATTCTAAAACAATGGAAAATCAAAGATTAAATATAGAACAACAACGAGCAAAATTTGCATTTGCCCACAAAGAAAGCCCAAAAGAAACAAATAAAAAAGGCAAAGAAGATACTCTAAGCTCAAACTATGATGCTATGGTCAAAAAAGTACCAGCATACATTCAAACCAATGGTTTTGTTTACACAATGGCTTTTTTGGCAGAGAAAGATGAAGGTGTATTGCAAACCATCTATGAATGGCACTGCACTGCACTTGAAAATAAGATGAAGCTTGATAAATTAACTTCGGTTACAAAACGAGAGGATTTTTTAGCAAAAATCGTCAAAGACTTGTCAGATGAAGAAATACGAATGATAACAGTTGACACCCTCGCTCTTTTCACTTGGCTACGCCGATTTGTAGATGATGAAAAAGCCGCTGAACAATCTTAAACAAAAACAAATGAAAGAGAAAATTAATTTTGCTTTAGCTTTAAATAAGCTACACAAAGACAATCCTCAAGAATGGGAACTACTAGCAGGAAAAGAAATCAAAAAACTTTCTGATAGATTTCTTAAAAAGACTGATACAAAAGGAAACGTAATTCATAAAGGGGAAATGAAAAATTTTGAGTTTAAAGGCATTAATTTTGATGCTCTTGAAAAAAATCAAGAAAGTGCTATTAAATCCCTTTGTGGTGAAAACTACGACTACATAGATTTTGAACCCGATTGGCGTTTTATTATTGGTTTGGGTGGTGCATCTGTTTATAATACAGGAATAACGCTGCATCATATTTATGGTATTCCTTATATTCCTGCTACTTCTATAAAAGGAAGTGTTAGAAGTTGGAAAATACAAGAAGATGAGTTTCAAGAAGATAATGAAGATGCAGAAGGTTTAGCTATTCAAAATGAAGAGTTTTGTAAAGTTTTTGGCTGTCCGAAAGAGATTGATTTAACAAAAAATGGTTTCAAAAAATATAAATCTGCTTTAAAACATAATGGTGAAAGTTATGAATTTGAAGGAAACATGATATTTTTTGATGCTTTTCCTTTAAAACCACCTATATTAAAAGTAGATGTTATGACACCACATTATCAAGATTATTATGGCGATAATAATGGAAAAACTCCTCCTGCTGATTATTTTAGTCTGAAGCCAATTATGTTTTTAACAGTAGAAAAAACTACTTTTAGAATGTATTTTGGAGTAAAGAAGGAAGCTAACGAAGGGCTTGTCAATACTACTAAAAATTGGATAGATAATGCACTTTTCCACAGAGGAATTGGAGCTAAAACGGCAATAGGTTATGGATATAATAAAAATACTCATATAGAAGAAAATAAAAATCTTTTCAAAGAGAAAGTAGAGCCTAATTTTTTTCAAGAAAATAGGAATAAACTTAATCGTAATAGGTCTTATAATGCCGAAGGTATAATTACTAAAATAGGAAAAGATAATCAATATAAAGATGTTTATTACGCTTCCGTTTACATTAAAGAAAATGATATAAGAGAAAATATAAAAATTAATCGTATTCCTAACAAATTAGATATTGGAACAGTGATAAAAGTTACAAATATAAAAGTAGGTGGTAACGAAAAATTTGATTCAGCTACTTTTAATGGCGAAAAAAAATAAAACCCACGAATTTATTCGTGAGCAAACGCAGAACAAAAACAAAACGGTTAAAACTGTTCTGGAATCTTTTATATCGGAATTCCCACGACTAAAGTCGTGGGTTACATCGAACAAAACCCACGATTTTAATCGTGGGCGAAAAAACTATGAACCTATGCCAAAACTATTCCTCCTCTTCTCTCATTACATTACAGAAGAGCAGTTCCAAGATGCTAAAAAAACGCTGAACATAACAGACTTTGTAAGTTTGCCTAAAGATTTACAACAACGTTTTAGCAATGTTCCTGCTGATTTGGAAACTATCGACGAGTATCTAAAGCCTATTTTGGATTGGATAGATGAGCAGTGTACCGATTATAATGATTATATTTTGGTACAGGGGGATTTTGGTGCGACGTATTTTTTAGTAGATTATTGCAAAAATATGAATTATGCTACTCCAATTTATGCCACCACCGAAAGAAAATCAATAGAAGAAGTTCAAGAAGACGGTAGCATCAAAACACAACGTATTTTCAAACATAAGCGTTTTCGATTGTATTGATACGTATTTGATTTATCTTAGGAATAAGAATTAAAATTTCTAAGTTACTTCTTGCCCAAAAAAGAAACAGCCAAAAATACCCAACCAACAATCAACAAAACACCACCAATAGGGGTAATCGCTCCCAACCATTTTATATTTGTAAGGCAAAGTAAATAAAGTGTTCCAGAAAAAATAAGTGTTCCGAAAAGATGTAAATTTCCTGCCCAAGTCAAGAATTTAGATGATTTTTCTGAATGATTTAAGTTTAGTTTCATCAAAATTCCTATCAAAATAAGAGAAAAAGAATGATAGAAATGATACTTAGAAGCTGTTTGAAATGTTTCGACTTGACCAATAGAAATGAGCCAACCTTTCAATGCATGTGCGCCAAAAGCTCCAATTCCAACTGCTAAACCTCCCAAAATTGCACCCCAAAATATAAAGTTGTTTTTCATCGTTTTAAAATTAAGTTTTTAACTCTCAGTACACCTTCAAAGGTGTCAGACAGATTTAATAATGAGTTTTGTGTAATACAAATATCGATAAAATAAACAACGAAAATTACCTATTTTATCAAAAAAAATGTTATGATTTTAGTTAAAATTTTTGTATATTAGTTAGCTGGATTAGCTCTACCCTACTATTTTTATTAAACACAGAGTTAGAGAGAACACAGAGAATGAACTGTAAAGTCAGCGAAGCTAAAATACATTTTTTAAGAATAAATTATCTTGAAATTAAATTATTCAAATAATATTTTGTATTATCTGTATTTTTAAATCCTGTTAATCCTACAACCGAAGCTCGGCGAAGCCAAATTCTTAACCAATCATACACTACAAAAAATAGTAGGGTACAGTACTAGATTAGCAGATGCAAAACAGGGTTTGAACTCTGTTAATTATTCACTTGCCGTTGTTGGTGTCCTCACCAACGACCTAAAAATCTTTTTACCTTTCAATTATGGATAATCAAAACATAACTGTACTCAAATCAGCCTTCGAAAATGCTGCTCTCAAAGATGGAAATGGCAATGAAGTTTGGTCTGCCAGAACGCTTCAAACTTTATTGAAATATTCGAAATGGGAAAATTTTGAACGTACCATCGCAAAAGCCCAAACAGCGTGCATAAATAGCGAGCAAGATGTAGATTTTCATTTTTTGAGGAAAGATAGAAAAGTAAAAACAGGAGTGAGTTCTCGTATGAAAATGGATTATTTACTTTCTCGTTATGCCTGTTATTTGATTGCCCAAAATGGAGATTCTCGCAAACAAGAAGTAGCTTTTGCTCAAACCTATTTTGCACTTCAAACACGAAAAGCAGAGTTATTAGAAGAAGAAATTCAGAGTAGAGAACGTTTGCGCCAGCGCAGAATTTTGGCAAAAAATGAATTCGAACTTTTTCAGATTGCAGACGAAAGAGGAGTAAGTAAAGCAGGTTTTCAACGTATCCGAAATGAAGGCGATGAAACCCTTTTTGGTGGAACTTCTCCCAAAGAACTCAAGGAACAAAACGAAATTCCACAAGAAAGAAATGTATCTGATTTTATGCCAGCCGTAACGATTGGTTCGAAAAACTTGGCTACTCTTTTTACAAAATTCAAAGTCAGTTCCGACCAAAAAATTAGGGGAGAAGATTCTATAAAAGAAACCCACAAAAGCTCAAATCAAACCATTAGAGAAGCCTTTGAAAAAGAAACAGGAATAAAACCTGAAGATTTGCCAATGGAAGAAGACCTCAAAAAAGTAAGAGACAAACTCAAAAATGAAGAAACAACACTTTTTGGCTTCAAAATTACACTTGGTAAAAAGAAAAAATAAGCAGGTCGTTTTTTAATAAATATCTTGTTTTTATCTAAACTATTCTTGCTTTCGTCTAATTACAGCGAAATAAGAATAGTTTTTTTATGAGAATAATTGTATATTTAGAAGGAAAGTGAAAAATTATTGCAAAGCATAATTTTTTAAAATAGTTAATTTGATTAACTTTGTACCACTTGTTTTCATCAAGTAATTTTTCCTGATTTTTATTTTATTTCTACTTCCAATCAATTATTTTTTTATCAAAAAATATATGCGTTTCCCTTTTTTGTTAGCATTCCCCTTGCTAATAATTATTTTTTTTCTAAATGTAACAACTGTTTTAGCGCAGCAAAAATCTGTTTCGCCTGTTGCTCCTTCTGTGCTTTTTACTCAATATTCTACCGATAATGGACTTTCAAATAATAGTGTAAAGTGTATTTTACAGGATAAAAAAGGCTTTATGTGGTTCGGAACTAGAGATGGTTTGAGTCGTTTTGATGCCTATTCTTTTCAAAATTATAGAAGTGCGCCTACTTTAGAAGAGGGGATTTCGGAAGGACTATCAGATACATACATTCTTTCTCTAGCTCAAACTGTCAATAAAAATCAAGAAACAGAAAAAATTTGGATAGGTACAAATAATGGAGGTCTAAACTATTTTGATTATCAAAGTAAAAAGTTTTTTCATTATCCTGTTGCTATCAACAAACAAACTGAGCGAAAAGAAAACACACTTTCAGATGTTACCATTCAAGCTCTTGCAGTTGAAAAAAGGAAAGAAAATAATGTAGATAAAGATTTTGTTTGGATAGGTACAAAACGTGGAGGTTTACAGATTCTTGATGTAGAAAAAAATCATTTTATTACTTTTTTGAATGATGAAAAAGATTCAACTTCTTTAAAAGATAATAATGTAACAGCCATTCAGATTGACAAACAAAATAAAGTTTGGGTTACGACCACAATTTTACAACTCTATATTTCAGATGATCAAAATGTAAAATTCAAAAACTTTTACTTTCCAAATTCAGACGGCACAGCAAGTATTTCGAAGCTTTTTTTAGATAATCAAAACAGACTTTGGATTCTGACTTGGGACGATGGAGTTTATGTTTTTGATACCCAAAAAGAAGAATTTATTAAAAAAATACCTACTCCACCTGTTACAGCAGCAGCGCAGGATATGCAGGGTAATATTTGGTTTTCTACTTTTGGTGCAGGACTTTTTCAATATGATGAAAATGGAAATTTTAAGGCAAGATATGGCGTAGAAAACTATCAATTTGGACTGAAAGAAGCTCTAGCTTGGGATATTTATGCTGATAGCATGGGAGGAATGTGGATAGGATTATATTCAGAAGGAATAGAATATTTTTCTCCTCAAAATCAACAATTCAGACTTTGGACAGGAGAAATAAAGGGATTAGAAAGTGAAAATACGTGGGCTTTTGAGTATGAAGATTCAACAACAGTTTGGATTGCTACAGAAAAAGGATTAGAAAAAATCAAATTTGAAAATGAATATCAAAAAATTACTTCACTAGATTATTTACAGACTAATAAAACACCCCCAGTTTTAGATGGACTTACGACTACACTTTTAAAATCAAAAAATAAATCTTCAAATAATGCGCTTTGGGTCGGAACGTGGCAAGGTTTGGCAAAACTAGAAACAGATAACCAAACTCAAAAAGTAAAACTAACCGTTTTTGAACCTGATAGAAATAATCCTAACGCACTAAAAGGAGATAAAATAACGGCTTTAGGAGAAGACGCTACTAGAAATATTTGGGTCGGAATGTTATATGGATTAGCAAAATATGATATTGAAACGCAAAAATTTGAACATTATTTTCCAAAACCTTCTGATTCTACCTCGCTGAATGAAGGCTATATTACAGCTATTTTACAAGATTCAAAAAATAGACTTTGGATAGGAACTAGAAATGGTTTGCATCTTTATAATGCCGAAACCAATGCTTTTCAGAGAGTTTTGCATGATGTAAAAAACAAAAAAACGATTAGTCATAATCAAATCAATGCTATTTTTGAAGATAAAAACGGAATACTTTGGGTAGGAACAAATGGAGGGTTGAATAAACTAATAGAAAATGAAAATCAAAGTAATAATGATAATTCAAAGTTTGTTTTTGAAAATTTTACAGAAGAAAATGGACTTCCCTCAAACGTAATTCAAGCCATTGTAGAAGATACAAACGGTAATCTTTGGCTGACCACAAATAAAGGAGTATCGTATTATAACAAATCACAAAAAATAAAAAATGATTCTGATAAAAACTCTGATAAAAAACAATTTATAAATTATGATAAATTAGATGGGCTTCAAGCCAATGATTTTAAACGTGGCGCACTGATTCGCCTTCCCAATGGAGTCATTTTTATGGGAGGAAAAGAAGGATTTAATGCTTTTCATCCAAATTATTTGAGAAAAAATAATTTTGCTCCAAAAATGGCTTTTACAGGTTTTAAACTTTTCGGAGAACAAGTTTTTATCAAAGATTCTACACATCAAAATTCACCTTTAGAAAAACCTATCAATGAAGTAGAACAAATTATTTTATCTCATCAAGACCGAGTAATTGAGTTTGACTTTACGGCTTTGAGTTATTATTTACCTCAAAAAAGTCGTTTTGCTTACAAAATGGAAGGCTTTGATAATGATTGGAACTACACAGATGCAAGTCGAAAATTTGCTACTTATACAAGTCTTCCAGCAGGAAAATATACTTTTAAGATAAAGGCAGCCAATGCAGACGGAATTTGGAGTGAAGAAAAAAGTATTTCTATAAAAGTAACACCTCCCTTTTATAAAACGTGGTGGTTTATGACTTTTGCACCTTTACTGGTTTTAGTTTTGGGATATTTATTGTATAAAAATAGAGTAGCTCAAATAGAAAAACGAAATCAAAGATTAGAACAAACTGTAAGAGAACGAACTGCTGAAATAAATGTCAAAAATGAAGAACTAAAATCTACAAATGAAGATTTAAACGAAAAAAACCAAGAAGTTTTGGTTCAGAATGAAGAATTAGAGCAGCAGAGAGAAGAAATTTTGGCACAACGTGATGCTATCGAAGGTCAAAACAGTTCTTTAAAAGAACTCAATGAAAATTTAGAAAAATCGTATCAAAATCTGAATACACTTACAAGTATAGGACAAGAAATTACGTCAGTTCTGGAGCTTAGAGAAGTCATAAAGCAGGTTTATGAACGCATTCAGACGATTATGCCAGTCGAAGGGTTTGGAATTGGATTGTACAGAGAAGAAAAAGGAGAAGTTTTCTATACAGGATATATCGAAAAAAATGAAATTTTGGCAGACCATAGCGAAAATATAGAAAAAGAAAGTATAGGAAATTGGACACTCAAAAATCAAAAAGCTGTTTTTATAAATGATTTGAAGAATGAATATCACACTTATATTTCAGAGTTAGGAGAAATTATTGAAGGCGACGAACCTCAATCTATTTTGTATGTTCCTCTTTCCTTATCAAGCAAAAATGAAAGTAGGAAAATTGGTGTTTTGACGGTTCAGAGTTTTCAAAAAAATGCTTATACAGAAAGAGATGTTAGTATTTTAGAATCATTAGCAACATACATTTCGATTGCTCTCAAAAATGCTGAAACTTATACAGAATTAGATAAAGCAAATGCGAAAACACATATTATTAATGAAAAACTGACGGACAGTATTCGTTATGCGCAAACGATACAAGCATCTATTTTGTCGGTTCATAACAAAATGTATCGCAATTTTGTAGAGTGTGAAGTCATTTATCGTCCTTCTAGTGGCGTTTCAGGTGATTTTTATTGGTTTTCTAAAATTTTGCTTACAGAAAAACAAAGTTACGGCTAGAATTTTGGCAGTAGCAGATTGTACAGGGCATGGAGTTCCAGGGGCGTTTATGTCTTTGATTGGAAATGGACTTTTGAATGAAATTGTGGGACAGAGAAGAATTATAGAACCAAAATTGATTTTGAAAGAACTACATGAAGGCATTCGTCAGTTGTTGCGTCAAGATAAAAAGACCAAAATAGGAAAAACAGAACAAGTGAATCAAGATGGAATGGATATTTCTGTTTGTCTGATTGTCAAGAATGAAGAGGAAAAAAATCAAACAAATGATTTTAAAGTAGTCTTTGCAGGAGCAAAACGACCAATGTATTATACCCAAAATGGAGAACTAAAAACCCTAAAAGGAACACGAAAATCAATAGGAGGAAGACAAAAAGAAGAAGAACGAACTTTCGAACAAGAAGTTTTTGAAGTAGAAAAAAATGAAATAATTTATCTTTTCACAGATGGAATGGCTGACCAAAACAACGAAAATATGGAACGAATAGGAAGTCAAAATTTATTTGCTTTTATAGATTCTGTCAAGGAGGAAAATTTGGCTACCCAAAAACAAAAACTAGAACAGTTTTTAGATAATCATCAAGGAAATCAAGATCAAAGAGATGATATTACTTTTTTGATGGCGAAGGTTTGATTTTGTGTTTTGGGAAGTATTAAATTAAAGAGTAGATTGTGTAGTAAAATTGTACTCTACCCTACTATTTTTATTAAACACAGAGTTGCAGAGAAGACAGAGAAGGAAAATACATCTTGTAAGAATAAATCATCTTTAAATTAAATAACATAGAAAAGTAACAAACACATTTCGAAGAACAGCGAAGTTAATTTTATCACACTACTAAAAAATAATGCCAATTATATTAAAATACACATTTAAAAAATAAAAATCATGAAAATTATTTTTAATTATTTTATTCTTCTTTGTGCTTCTTCTATTCTACTTTTTTCGTCTTGTAACGATACTAAAAAAGCAGATACAGGGACTTCATCTTCCGATTCTCTTCAAAGTATAGGTCTAGGAACTGATACGACAACAATGATTCTTGATGAAACTGAAATGGCAGTCAGTCAGATGCCTTTTGTTCAAAAAAATTATTCTAAATCTGTTGATGAAGTTTATACTTCTATCAAATCAGCGATTGAAGCAAACAAGAATCTCAAAATCAGTGCAGAAATAAATCATTCAGAAGCTGCAAAAGGCGTAGAAATTGAAATTCTGGAAAGTCGTTTGATTATTTTTGGAAATCCAAAGGCAGGAACTGGGCTCATGCAGCAAAATCAAGCTGTTGCAATAGATTTGCCTATGAAAATGCTCGTTTATGATGACAATGGAACAACAAAAGTAATTTATAATAATGCTTCTATTTTGATGAATCGCTATGAAATTATGCTTCCAAAATTAGAGGAAAAAATGAATGCACTTTTAGATAAAATTAGCATATCAGATATAGAAGAACCTCAATTACACAAATTACAATTAGAAAGTAATTTAGCTGATTTACAAACAAAAGAAAGCAGTATTGCAGTAGATAAAGCAAGTGAGAAATTAGAGAAATTGCTCAAAGAAAAAGAATTTAAACTCATTGCAAAAGTAGAACACGATAAAGCAGCCAAAAATGCAGGTTTAGAGCTTCGTCCTACTCGTTTGTTTATTTTTGGAAAACCACAAGTAGGAAGTCAGCTTATGAAACTAAATTCTACAATCGGATTAGATTTACCTATGAAAATTCTTATTTGGGAAGATGAAAATGGGAAAACGCAGGTAAGTTATTTTAAAGGTTCATTTTTAGCAAATCGTCATGTTATTGAAAATGAAGAGCTTACTGCTAAAATTGATGGCGTTTTGGATATGCTTAGTAATGATATTTTGAAGTAGGTTTTGTGTTGTTGGTGGGATACCAACAACGGTAAGACGATTATCTAAGAAAAAAATCAAAAAAAGTGTCTTAAAAATTACTCTAATTTTGAAGACACTTTTCAATTTAAAATTCATATAAAAGACGTTGATAATGGTTGGTAATCCAACCTTAACCTTAGCAATCGTTGTTATTTTAAGAAGGCAATTCCATTTCTTTATTCAAATTCTTAATCGTTTCTGCTGGAACTTCATTAATATCCAAAACCATCAGACCATCAAGCGCATTATTAAATTTGGGGTCAAGATTGAAGGAAATAATTTTTGCATTGAGTTGAATATATTTTTTGAGTAAAACAGGTACAGAATGACGGTTTGGTTCTAAATCCCACAAGAGTTTGTCTAATTGCGCCAAATCATGTGCGCCTTCAAAGAGTGCATCTGTATCTAATAAATCTAGTTTTGGCTTGAATTCTTTCCGTGGAGCTACTAATTTTGATAATTTTTCATCATAAAAATAACGCTGAATAAATTGTACAATCAGTGTTCTTGATGCTTCTGTATAATTACTACTAATACTGACAGGTCCTACGAAATAACGATATTGAGGATTTTGGAGTAAGAAAAATAAAATTCCTTTCCAAAGTAAAAATAAAGGTAAGCGTTTTTGTTGATATTCTTTTGTAATAAATGAACGTCCAAGCTCTAATGATTTCTCTAAATAAGGCGTAAATTCATCACTCATCTTGAAAAGACTTTCTAAATAAAACCCTTTTTTACCAAAACGACGCATAATTTTGTCGCCTCTACCTACACGATATGCACCCACAATTTTTTGCTCGTCTTTGTCCCAAATAAACAAATGATGATAGTACAAATCAAATTCATCTAAATCTGTTTTTTTATTAGTTCCTTCTCCTACTTCTCTAAATGTAATTTCACGCAATCTTCCAATTTCACTCAAAATAGTAGGAATTTGATTCGAATTGGCTACATAACCTTCATAATTTTGCTGAATGAAAAGTAATTTATCAGCTTCTTTAAGTTTTTCTACTTCTTGTATGAGTTTTTCTTTTGGATTTTCTTTTACAATTTCTTGAGGTTTGGAAGGAAATTTAAACGAAGGATAATAGAATTTTTTTACTTCCATTGTCGAACCTAAAGCATACGTTTTGGCTCTCAAAAAACGCCCAAAACGCTCAATATCTTCAAAATCTTCTTGACTTTTTACCGAAATAGGATATCCAATTCGTATTCTTACTTCTTCACCTTTTTTATTAAACATTTCACGAGGAATAGAAGCTGTGCGTAAAAGTGGGTGCAGCTTTCCAATCAAATGAAAAATACGACTATTACTTCCTTGAAAATAAATGGGAACAATAGGAACTTTTGCTTTTTTGATGAGCTTAATAGCTGGTATTTGCCATTGACGGTCAGAAATTGTTTTTAGTTCGGGTTGATAACTTGACACTTCGCCAGCAGGAAAAATACCCAACGGTTTTCCATCACGAAGTTGAGTAAGTGCAGCCTTCATTCCAGCCATGCTAGAATAAGCATCTTGATGATTTTCTAAGGGGTTTACAGGAATTACATAAGGGGCTAAACGTTCAATTTTCATTAATAGAAAATTTCCCATTACTTTAAAATCTTTATTTTGTTCTACCAAATAACGCATCAGTAAAAGTCCATCAATGACCCCAAAAGGGTGATTAGAAACTGTAATGAATGCTCCTTCTTTTGGAAAACGCTCTAATTCTTGTTCATTGACAATCGTTTTGATATTCAAAAATTCAAAGAAAGATTTCAAAAATTCAAGTCCTTCATTGTTAGCAATAGCTTTATAAAGGTCATTTGCTTGTTGTAATTTTAAGGCATGCATCAGCAGACCTGCAAATAATTCGATGTGATATTTATTGAGCTTTGTGGCTTCGATAAATTCTTCTTTACCAATTAAATCTTTTATTTCATTATGTAAATCTACGTCTAAGTTGGAGTTAGTATTTTCCATAGTTGAATAGTTGTTAAGTTGCTTTTTGATTTTAAAGAATTACCTTTAGTTTACTCAAAATGAGTAAGTGTGATTTGGTGTTTTTTAATCGTTCCACAATATAAGAAAGTCAGTTTAGAATAGTCTAAAATTAAGACCAAAAAAACTAAAAACTAATGTTAATATACAATGAAAATAAAAAAAATATCCACCTCTCAACTAAATTTTAGTTTTTTGAAATGGATATTTTTTTCCGAAAGCTAAAGCATTCGGTACTTTTTTCGCACACTAAAGTGTACGCTATAAGAATTACATTTAAAAATCGTCGGCGTTTAGTCTTCCTTCATCTTTGTAATCTTTGTAGTTTTCATCGTCTTCTTTTGGAGCAGGTGGAATATCCAAACTATCGATAAGTTGTTCTATTTCAGCAGCTTCTTCTTCTGTTTTATCAATGAAAAATTCTAATTGAGGAACTTGTCTAAATTGATGTCTGACACGTTTTCCTATTTCACTACGAATTAAGCTACTTTTTTTCTCAATTTCTTCCATCACAGCATATTGTTTTACAGGAGGAAAAACACTTACATAAATTCTGCAAAGTCCTAAGTCGGCTGCCGATTTTACAGCCGTAATTGTGACTAGAGCATCTTTACCTATATTTTGAAGTTGGAAAATTTCGCCTAAATCTTTTTGAATTATTTTTGAAACTTGTTTTTGTCGTTGGGTTTCGTTGTGCATACTGCTATTTTTTTGTTATAATTTTTTTGTCTAGAAGTCGTCGGTGGAGACACTGACAACGGTAAAGAAGTAACTGAATGAGGTATCAAAAAGTTCGTTTTTGTTTTTTTGAAAGCTAAAGCATTCAGTACAATTTACTCACACTAAAGTGTACGCTACTATTTAAAAACTGCTTTTGTAGCTCCATAGCCAAACTTATCTTTATAAGCATCTTGATAGTATTTTACATGTGGATGCTGACTAAGTCTTCTATGAATTTCTTGTCTTAGTTTTCCAACTCCTATTCCGTGAATAAAAATAATTGATTCCATATTGGCAGCCAATGCTTTATCCAAATAAATCTCAAAATGTTCTAACTGCATTGTGATAATTGCCTCATTTGTCATTACGTCGTAATGGTCTGGCGATAATTCTTCGATATGCAAGTCAATTTCTGAGGGTGGAGCTTCTGTTTTGTAAGGAGAAACCTTCGAACTATTTTCTATAATTCGTTCTCTAAGTTGCTCTGCATCAATAACTTGTGGCTTTTCGACTGGCAAATCGGGCTGAATTTCTCTTCCTTCTACTCTAAAAAGATACGATTCTGTTTCCAAAACTGGTGCAGTTCGTTTGATTCTGAAAAAAGAATTATTAAAACCCATTTGAAAAAACAGCGTTTGTTTAGGTTCAAAATTTCCTTCTTTGAAAAAGATGGCTCTAATAATGAGAGGTTTCCAATCATTAAATTCTTCTCTGCTTAATCTATGAATTCTTGGTGCATTTTTTTTGTCTATTTGCTCAGAAAAAAGATATTTTTCATGACCATTTTCTAACTGTTCACTTACCGTAACGAGCATAGAATAAGCCATATTATTTACCAAGTAAACATTCAATAATTTATCATTAAAATCAGTAAAGGCAAGATAAATTCCTTCTCCGACAGTAGATTTTTTTGCTTTTTTGGTCGGTCTGAAAAGTGGTTTTTTCTCCTCTTCTACGACTGAAACAGGCGATTTTTTACCAAAATATTTTTCTTCTTGTTTATTGATTAAGACCACTTCCGAAGCCATAATAGGTAAAGCAAAACCATCTTCGATTTCGATTTCTACTTGTCCGTGTTGTAAGATTTTTGTGATAACGCCTTCTTCTGTTCCTGAAAGCATACGCACTTTATCGCCTATTTTCATTTTTTGAATTGTTTTATTATTTTTTTATCAAAAATACGGCTTTTCAGTTTGGTAAACAAGAACGAAATTTTTACACAAACAAAAAACTCTATCTCAAAAAGATAGAGTTTTATGAGGATTACTACTTTTTTAGAGTTTATTTACCCTCCCCTTAATTTTCACAGTTTTTTGTAGGTTAGAGTATTATTTTTCTTCAAATACTCTGATTTTCCCACAGTTTGTTTTTGTATTTCTACAATCGTAGGTTACATACGTTCCTTTGGGTTGGTCTTCGTGCTTGATAGCGACCATGTAGTGTCCACAGTCAGGACATATTTTTCCTTTTGCCATAGTTGTATTTGATTATGTGTTTTGCCCACTCTGTTTTTTTGGCTTTTCGGTATTTGCCGTTTGATTTTTCTAATTGATATAATCGATTTTTAGATAGTCTATTTCAAGTCTGCATTTGTCTTTTACTCGAAATCCTATTCTATCGCCTATCCTATTTTCATAAGGAACAGATAAAATAAACTGTTCATTTACAAAAAAGTGATATTGATTTTGAATTTTTCTTACGGTAAGTTTATTATAGTTACCATAAGAACGGATTATACTTTGTGTCCAATTTTGCCAACTTCGATAGTTATTGCTTTCATACTTTCCTATCCAAAATCTGGTGTCATCAAAAACAAAATTATTGAAACTTGCAATACGATTATTAGATGTTCTTTCGACAAACCAAACAAATCCATTTGTATTAGCAGAAAGTGAAGAATTTCCTGTTACTATTTTAATGGAGGTTTCTATTTCAAAATCCTTGCTTTTATCAAACGGCTTAGTTATAGTAGTAAAATATGCTGGACCTTTTGATTCAAAAATTAGATTTCCTCTTTCAATATTTACAAAGAGATTATTATCATTAACAGTTCCCCAGTTATTGACATTATTATCGAACTTATCCAAAAAAAAAGAAGTCCGTTTTGATGAGGGGACACCTGTGTATTGATCAGGAGTTACAAATGTATATTCTCCATCTTGCCCTAAAAACTCTTTATTAAAAAGCTCTGGGTCTTGTTCTTCACAACTACTCAATACGACAAAGAGTAGAAGTAGGTAGGTTAGTTTTGTTTTCATTTGCTAGTTAAACAATTTAAGAATGAAGTAGCTTTGAGAAGATTTGCAGTATCGGTATGTCCCCGTTTTTCTAAATCTTGTATTACATATCCTTGTAATGTACCAATTGCTATACCTTTTAGGTCTAAATTTTTAGGATCTAGATTTACTCCCTTTTGTTTGCTAACAGTATTTATACTTTCAGTAATTATAGCTGACATACGAGGATCACTAGACAAATTACTAGCTTCATCTTGTATTAAGCATTTTACTAAGTTAGTAAGAACATCACTAATTGATAAATCGCTATCCTCACTAAAAACAGCTTCTCCAATATCCCATAAGTTTTTAGCATTGAGAGCAATAGCTGCTAAATCACTCCAACTAAAATCAGCAGCTTTCTTGATTGGTTTTTCTGATTTAAATGTGTTTGCTTGATAGTTATTATCACAAAATTCTTTAGAAAGTAGCATTCTATCCACATTTGCTGTGGTAGCATACAAAGTATTTGCATGTAAATAATACTGTTTGTTTGCACAATCTGGTGTCAAACTACCTATATTTTCGTTTTTCCAATTAGAATTTATCTTTTGGCTTTTCATTGCATGATAACCTGCAAATGAAAAATGCCATAATTGAGGCTTTCCTTCATCTGAACCTCCAAAAAATGAATACCAGCCCCAATTTGAATTTGTAAACACAACATCACGAGTCCATTTGTTGTTTGTTAAATCAATACTATATAGCAATCCATCCATTCCGTACATACTATCCGATGCCTTTGAACTAGAAAAGACAGATATTTTGTTTTCTTTACTATCAAAAAGTAAACAAGGTAGCATAGATGTAGTATAACTTGTTTGGGTATATATATCAGATTCTATAATGCTAATACGTTTTTCGCCATTTCTAATAATTCCTACTCCTAATGTAGTTCTATAAAATGGTGTTCCATCTGGATTAATGCGACAATCGCCAAAATCTACTTTCTTTTCTAATGTAATTTTAAAATCTTTGAAGTTTAAGGAGGACACTACTTTAAAATTGGTATTCCAATACACATTAGTGTTCAATACTGATACAGATTGATTACAAACATTACTACCGTATCTGCCATCTAGTCCAAAAACAGTAGAAAAATCTTTAATATCTTGTACATTTTTCACTAAAAAGTTTTTTTCTACCGAGCTATGCATGAGGGTAAAATTAGATGAGTTATCTGCTCTCAAAACTTTATATCTAGGATTCGCTACTCTTACCCACTCTTGAGGTGATTTTGGGTTTCTTATTTTGCCCCAACCTTGTGCTTTATTGATAAAATAAGTAGTCGTAATTCCGATAAGTGAACCTACGATTGCTCCACCAACGGCATTATTTTTTTGCTGTCCATTTTCATAAGAAACAAACAAAGGGCTATTTTGAGTACCAAAATAACCTGCTGCACCTCCTGCTGCTGCTCCTAAGACAAAAGAAGCCTTTCCAACAGGTGTAAGTGTTTTTTGTAATGTTGCTCCATTTACTTCTGTTCTTTGGTTATAATCTAAGTTGGAAACTCTATTGCTATTTGCTTTATAGGTTACACAACTTGAAAATAAAGAAAAAAAGAGGAGTGTATAAATTATATTTTTGAGTAGTTTCATTTGTAGTAGAATTTTAAAATAAATTCGTATTTTAATAAAATAGGATAAGAATTTTTATTTAGTTTACCATCTCAATCCGACACCAACAGAGAGTTGTTGAAATGGATTTTTTCCTAAAAAAGAATGTTTGTATTCTGCATAAAAACTAAGAATATTAAAACTAGACATTACACCAATTTTATAAATTGGACTTGATGTATTGGTTGCCATCTCTACAATATGGTCATACGTTTGACCTTCTTCTTGCATAAAGGGTTCGCCTACATATAATTGTGAGTATTGATAGCCAAGACCACCATAAGGCAGAAAGTAAGTAGAAATAGGAACAGGTACAGATACGGCAATTTCTCCTCCTCGGTGTCTAATTTTGGTAGAGTCATTGGGCCAGCCTGCCAAATCATCTGCTCTATAACTGGAAGCAAAATATCCAATATCTATCAAAACTGGATAAGCAGCAAGTACTCTTAGATTGACTGCACTTCCCCATTGTTTTGTAATTGCTCCATTTTTGAGATTATTTTTGAATGCACTATTCAAAAAATCAGTTTGATGGTAGGCGTAGCTAATCAAAACTTTTTTATCTTTGAAATCTTCTTTAATACTTTTTCCTGAAATTCCGTTTACGCTTGCAGGGCGAAATCCTAGACTTGCATTAATCTGATTGTAGTCGTTAAATTTTCCATTGCTTATGGTTTGTTTGTATTCTGCACCAATAAAAACTTTTTGGCTCAAATTGAGAATGAAACCAGCTTTGTAGTAAGCAGCAGCAGCATCTTCAGAAAAAATTCGCTCAGATTGGTCATCTAAAAGATTTAAACCAACAGATGAAAAATGCTTTTCGTATCCACCTCCCACATAAGGGAAAAAGGATTTGAAAGAAGGCAAAAGCACAAGATTAAGTCCTGCTCCTACTGTTGTAAAGCTCATTTTATCTCCAGTTTGATAATTAAAATAAGTATTTTCTACATCAAACATTGAATTAGAATAACTTGCTTCTACCAAAAACGGAAATAATTTGTTGTACTTCAGATTGACATGGTAGCCAAACTGTGGTGTAATGTTTTCTTGAAAGTCTGCATTGATAAAATTAGTCATTGAATAACCCACGCTAATTTCAAATGGATTTTTGCTTAGATAATTCTTTATAACTTTGTGTTGCTTTCCTGTGGAATACTTTTGGCGTACAGGCAAAGATGTATTTTGAGAAAATGCAGAAGTTGATAAGAGTAAGTAAAAAAGAGCAAAGAATAGTAGTAATTTGTTCATATCGAAAAGGATTTTAAATTAGCTATTTACACTTGAATGGAAATAGCTAATTTTAGTTTGAATTAATTAGGAAGGGATTTTATTGTATTTTCAAATCAGTAAAAGAACCTTTGATAACCATAATACATTCTACCATAAAAGCACTACAATCCATGTTTTCTAAGTAAATCGTAAAATTTCCAGAAATTATATTGTTTTCAGATTTGGTAATTTCATAGGGTAAACGCACGAAAAAAAAATGTACTCGTT